>NZ_JBSFRU010000031.1:0-32491 GCF_053589395.1 Nocardia sp. NPDC003345 | reverse complement strand
TGCGGTGGCGAGGTGATAGTTCGGCAGCGCACGCTGTTTGACCCCGATGATCTTGGCGTCGAGTCCGGTGGCGCGCGCGTGGATGGGCGGGATACCCGCGTTGGAGGCGATATCGACCGCCCCGCCCCGGAACGCCTGGATAACGTCCGGGCCCGCCTGCACCGCGGGCCAGTCGGTGACGCTGAACGGCAGTTTCGCGACTTCGCCGGACGCCTGCAGCGCCACCTTGGAGGTGCGCACCGAGATCGACAGCGCGGTCCCCGGCGGCACCGAATCGGGCAGCGCGGCGGTGAGGGCCACATCGCCGCCGCTGTCGGTCGCGCAGGCGGCGAGCAGCCCGGCCGCTACGAGCGCGATACCTATTCTTCGCAGAGAATTGAGCACGTTGATTTCCTGGGTCCGATTCCGGATTCGATGGTATGGATTTCCGCCACCGGACGACACGACGCGCTCATTTTCATATCCGCCGCGAGATACATTTCACTCATGGAATTACTGTGCCGAACCTCCTGGTCACCGTCAATATTCGTCCGTATTAAACTAAGTCCGAGTCGAATGCCGACCGGGGCGCGAGGGTGGCCAGCGGGCGGTCGAAGAGCCGCTGCAACGCCACCGCGGCGGCCGCGGTCTCGAGCACCCGCCCCTGGAACGAGGACGCCGTGATGAGCCGGTCCGGCTCGATACCGGTCCCGGCCTGCCGGCCCACCGTCTCCAGATAGGCCTCCCGCACTCCCGGCACCCGCCCGTAGGCGCGATCGCTGACCACCACCGCCGCCGGGTCCAGCAGGTCGATGAGCGCGGCCAGCACCCCGCCCAGGGTGACGGCGCGGGCGCGGAAGAGTTCCTGTACCAGCGGATCCGCGCCGTGGTCCAGCAGATCCGGGAAACTCACGAACCGCCCGGGCGCACGCTCGCGGGCGGCGCGCAGCAGCGCGTGATCGGCCAGCCGCTCGAGTTCGGCGGGTTCGAGCGGACCGGCCGGTGAACCGCCCAGCCAGCGCGCCAGCGAACCGGCCGCCGACCGCGGCCCGTAGTGCACCCGGCCGTGCACGGCGAAGGCCACATCGATCACATTGCCGGCGAACAGCATGATCGAGCTCGGCGCCGCCCGCATGGTGCCGTAGAGCTGCTCGGCGTACATCAGCGCCCGGGTGTGGTTGTCCAGCACGGCGGGCAATCCGGTCGCGGCCGACAGCATCTCGCGCACCGGCACATCGCGCCAGCCCAGGAACGAATGGTGCACCACGGTCCCGGCCTCGGTATCGACCCAGCCGCCGGTCGCCACCCCCAGCCCGACGATGCGCCGCGCACCGCGATCGTCCCGGATACGACGCACCCGCGCAGCCGCCGCGGCGAGAATCGCACCGGGATCCGTGGACGGGTGCGGCGATCGGCTGCTGTGCCGGACCGTGCCCCCGATATCCACCACCGCCACCGTCGTATGCTCGGCCGCGATATGCACGCCCACCACCAGATTGCCGGCGGTGTCGAGCGCCAGCGGACTGTAGGGCCGCCCGATTCCGGCGGCGGTGGTCTCCGGCAGTTCCCGCAGCAGTCCGGCGTCGAGCAGCGCCCGGGCCTGCACGGTGAGGGTCGCGGGGGATATCGCCGCGTGCCGGCTGATCACGCTGCGCGGGGCGGGCCCGAGTTCGAGTACCGCCCGCAGCACCGATCCCGCGCTGCCGTCCGCCATCGCCGCCACCTCTTCATCACCGCGCCGCCGGAAAACGGTAGCGGCGCGCGGGCCGGTCACGCAGGGTTGAGCGCAGGGTGATCCGAAGCTGCCCCGGCTCGGATACGACACCACTTCACCCGCATCGGGTGACGACGCGGCGCGCTCGCCACCCTAGGTTGGGCCGATGTCCCGCCCGCCCGCTACCGCCACCCTCGCCGATACCGCGGCCTGCGCACAGCAGCACGCCCACGGTGTCCGGCAGCGCGAGCTGGCGCCGTTCGATGTCGTCGCCGCCTATCGCCCGGCCACCGGACGCGACCCGCTGGCACTGCTGGAATCCCAGGCGCCGACCCGGGTTCCGGAACTGGTGCCGGTGCGATACGCCCGGATGGCCACCTCGCAGACCGCCTTCTACCGGGGCGCGGCGCTGGTCATGGCCGACGACCTGGCCCGATCACCCGGCAGCGGCCTGCACACCCAGCTGTGCGGCGACGCGCATCTGAGCAATTTCGGCCTGTTCGCCACACCGGAACGGCGGCTCGCGTTCGACGTCAACGATTTCGACGAGACCTATCCGGGCCCGTTCGAATGGGATGTCAAACGCCTGGTCGCCAGTCTGGTAGTCGCCGGGCGCGACAACGGATTCAAATCCAAACACCGCCGCCGGATCGCGCTGGCCTGCTGCGCGGAATACCGCGAAACGGTCGCCCGGCTGGCCGGACGCGGCGAATTGGAGGTCTGGTACTCCCATATCTCGGCAGCCGACGAAATGGCGCAGGTGCAGGAGGTGCTCGACGCCTCGGTCCGGAAACGGGTCACCAAGGCCATCGACAAGGCGTGGGGCCGCGACAGCGCGCACGCCCTGTCGAAACTGACGGTCACCGGCGACGACGGCCGCCCGCGGATCGTGAGCATGCCGCCGCTGATCGTCCCGGTCGAGGAACTGTTCACCGCCGCCGACGCGGCCCGCATCCACGAGACCATGATGGACCGGCTGGTCGACTACCGCGCCACCCTGCAGGCCGACCGCGGGTTCCTGCTCGACCGGTTCGAATACGTGCACGCCGCCCGCAAGGTCGTCGGGGTGGGCAGTGTCGGCACCCGCTGCTGGATCATCCTGATGCGCGGCCCCGGCGGGGATCCACTGTTCCTCCAGGCCAAGGAAGCGCAGCCGTCGGTCCTGGCCGGGTATCTGGATGGCCCGCAGTACTCCAACCAGGGCGAACGGGTGGTGACCGGACAGCGTCTCATGCAGGCGGCCAGCGATATCTTCCTCGGCTGGCATCAGGGCCCCGATGCCGACGGCGTCACCCGCGATTTCTATATCCGCCAGCTCCGCGACGGTAAGGGCAGCGCCGTGATCGACACCATGCCGGCCGAGATGATGACGCTCTACGGCAGGTTGTGCGCGCGGGTCCTGGCCCAGGCGCACGCCCGCGGCGGCGACCGTTTCGCGATCGCGGGCTATCTCGGCACCGGCACCGGGTTCGACGAGGCCATGGCCGCCTTCGCCGAGGACTACGCCGATCAGAGCGCCCGCGATCACGCCCTGCTGCGCCAGGCGATCGAGGACGGGCGGATCACGGCCTCCGCGACCACGGACGGATAGCCCGCCGTCACCCCGGAGAGGGATGCCCGGATATCGCTCCGCAGCGGGATGTGGTGACCGAAGGGGCGGCCATACCGTCGAGGGGTGATCGAAGCTCGCGATATCACCAAGTTCTACGGTCGCACCCGGGCGGTCGAGGGCTTGACGTTCACCGTCGCGCCGGGCCGGGTGACGGCGTTCCTCGGACCGAACGGTTCCGGCAAATCCACCACGATGCGATTGATCCTGGGCCTGGATACCCCCACCCGGGGAACCGTCACGGTGGCCGGCCGCCCCTATCGTGAACTGGCCCGTCCGCTGCGCACGGTGGGCGCGCTGCTCGACGCCGGCGATGTCATGGGATCACGCACCGCGGCCCGGCATCTGGAGTATCTGGCGGCCGGCAACGGCATCCCGCGCCGGCGGGTGGACGAGGTGCTCGCACGGGTAGGGCTGGCCGGGGCGGGCGGTGACCGGGTGCGCGGCTTCTCACTCGGTATGCGCCAGCGGCTCGGTATCGCCGCGGCACTATTGGGCGATCCGGGGATCCTGGTCCTCGACGAACCGGTCAACGGCCTGGATACCGAGGGCATCCGGTGGATGCGCGGATTGCTGCGGTCGATGGCGGCCGAGGGCCGCACCGTGCTCCTGTCCAGCCATCTGATGAGCGAAACCGAATTGGTCGCCGACCATCTGCTGGTGGTGAGCGCGGGCCGGCTCGTCGCCGACGAACCCGCCCGCGATTTCGTGGCCCGGCACAGCGAACCCGTCACCCGGGTGCGCGCGGCTGACCTGACGCCGCTGGCGCGGCTGCTCGGCACCCGGCTCGAACGGCACGGCGATACCGGAACAGTGCGCGGAATCGGCTCACGGGAGATCGGCGGGCTGGCAGTGGCGCACGGAATTGTGCTCGACGAATTGACGCCGATCCGCGCGACGATCGAAGAGGTGTTCACCCGGCTGGTATCCGACAACCACCCCTCGGCCGCGCCGAACCGTCAGGAGTCCGCATGACCCTTCCGGAGCTGTCGAGCCACGAACCGGTTCCGCTGCGCGACCGGGTGTCCGCGGAATTGATCAAGGCGCGCTCGGCCCGCGCCCTGTGGCTGCTGCCGCCCGCGGCCGTCCTGTTCGGGCCGGTGGCCGCGCTGTTCGTCGGGCTCACGGGCAGCCTCGACCCGGCCGACACCGTATCGGGCGGCGCGCTGACCGGTCTCGCACTCTCCCTGGTGGCCACGGCCATTTGGGGTGCGCTGCTGGTGACCTCCGAATACTCCTCGGGCACTATCCGGGCCACCCTGATCGCGACTCCGCGGCGGACGCAGATCCTGGGAGCCAAGGTGCTGGTGGCGGGCGCCGGGGCCACCCTGATCGGCGTCGGGGCCGTCGGTCTCTCCCACGCGGCGGGACGGCTCACCATCGATATCGCGCAGCACCCTCCGGGCGAGGTGTTTCCGGGCGTATTCGGAATCGCCGCCTGCTTTCCCGCGGCGGCGCTGCTGGGGCTGGCGACCGGTTTCGTCCTGCGCAGTTCGGTGGGCGCCGTCGCACTGGTCGCCGCGCATATCGCGCTACCGCAGCTGTCGGCAGCAGAGGCGTTCGGTGAACTACATCGGTGGACCACTCTGATCGCGCCCACCGCGGTCGTCGCGAAACTCTCCCAGAGTTCGGACGCGGCACCGGAGCTCATGGGTTCGGTGGGCGGCTGGCCGCGACTCGCGCTGGTCGTGGCGGGGACGGCCGGCGCGCTGCTGGCCGGGCGCCGGTTGCTGGAGCGGCGGGATGTCTGACTCCCGTACCGTGCGGTGGGCCGGCCGATTCCGGCGCCCGGCGCAGCCCCCACTGCCCCATCCGGCGAGATGGGTGCCGGTGATCGCACTCGCCGCGGTCACGCTGTTCACCGTGGTGCTGCACACCCTGCTGTCGGATACACCGCTGCCGGACGGCCGGGCCATCGGACTGGCGCTGGTACAGGGAATCTCACTGCTGGTCGCGCCGCGTCTACCCGGCCTCGCCTGGGCGGGCTCGACCGCCGCCCTGACGGTTGCCTCGCTGTGGGCCGGGGCCGGGCCGTGGGTGGACGCCATGTTCAACAGCTACCTGGTGGTGCTCGGCGTCGTCGCGATGCGTGTCGATGTGCGGGCCGCGGCCGGCGCCTGGGCGGCGACGGTGGTCGCCGGATCGGCCCTGGCGGTCGTCGCGCCCCCGGGCGACGGGGTCGCCGCGCTGGTCGAAACGGCCGTCCTGGCGGGTCTGGCCGTGATCGCGGGCGCGGCTCTCCGCGCGCTCGCTGCCGCCCGCCACAGTCTGGAAGGCCAGCGCGCCGCGGCCCGCACCGAACGTGACCGGGCCGTCCTGCTGCGAGAACGGGCCCGGATCGCGCGGGAACTCCACGATATGGTCGCCCACCACATGTCGGTGATCGCGATCCAGTCCGAGGCCGCCCGCTATCGCGATCCGGAGATGGCCCCGCAGACCGCCGCCGGTCTGGCGACCATCCACGACAGCGCGGTCACCGCCCTCGCGGATATGCGCCGCATCCTGGATGTGCTCCGGTCCGGCGATACCGGCAACCTGCCGCAGCCCGCGCTTTCCGAGGTCGGCGAGCTGGTGGAATCGGTGCGCGCCACCGGGGCCGCGGTGGCGCTGTCGGTCACCGGTGATACCGCCGCGCCCGGGCGCGCGCGGGGGTTGTCGTCCTACCGGATCGTGCAGGAGGCGCTCAGCAATGCCGTGCGCCACGCGCCGGGCGCGGCGATCGCGGTCGGGGTCGCCGTCGACGAGACAGAGATCCACGTCGTCGTCGAGAACGAAGCCCCGGCCCGGGCCGGGAATCCGGCCGCGGGGCCCGGCCACGGCCTGCTCGGGATGCGGGAACGGATCACCATGCTCGGTGGCGCGCTCGACGCCGGCCCCACCGTTTCCGGCGGGTACCGTGTCGTCGCGACACTGCCGACCGAGGATCCGCACCGATGACCATCCGCGTTGTGCTCGCCGACGACCAGGAACTGGTCCGCGAGGGGCTGGCCGTGCTGCTGGGGGCCCAGCCCGGGATCGAGGTCGTCGGCCGGGCCGCCGACGGTCTCGCGGCTGTTCGTCTGGCCCGCCGCGAACGACCGGATGTCGTGCTCATGGATGTGCGGATGCCCGGATGCGACGGTATCGAGGCGACCCGGCGGATCACCGCCGCGGAAGCCGCGGTCAAGGTCATCGTGCTCACCACGTTCGATCTCGACGAATACGTCTACGCCGCATTGCGGGCGGGTGCGTCGGGGTTCCTGCTCAAGGAGACCTCCGCGCGGGCCCTCGGCGAAGCGGTCCGGGTGGTCGCCGCGGGCGAGGCCCTGCTCGCGCCCTCGGTAACCAGGCGGCTGCTGGCCGAATTCGCTCGCGCGGCACCGCCTCCGCCGCCCGCCGGCCCGCGCGCACCGGATCTCACCGCCCGCGAGACCGAGGTCCTTATACTGGTCGCCCGCGGCCTGTCCAATGCCGAAATCGCCCGGGAACTGGTGATCTCGGGAGAAACCGTGAAAACACATGTGGGCCGGATCCTGGAGAAACTCGGCCTGCGCGACCGCACCCAGGCGGCCATCCACGCCTATGAGACGCGGCTGGTGAACCCGCGCTGAGCCGTCAGCTCACCACCGCCAGCGCGAAACCGTCCCAGCCCTTCGCGCCCACGGTCTGGATGACAGTGGCGTCCAGCCGCGGTTCGGCGGCCAGCAGTTCGACCAGTTCCCGGCTCGCGCGCACCGCGGGATCGGTCGCGGTGTCGTCGGCCAGTCCGCCGCCGCGCACCACATTGTCCACCACCACCGTCGCGCCGGGGCGGCTCAGCCGCAGCGCCCAGCGCACATAGTTGCTGTTGTTCACCTTGTCGGCGTCGATGAAGACCAGGTCGTAGGGCTCGGGCCGCTCCTCGGCCAGGACCGGCAGGCTGTCGATCGCCGCGCCGACCCGGATCTCGACCCGCTCCCCGACACCCGCCCGATCCAGATTCGCCCGGGCCACCTCCGCGTGGCGCGGTTCGTATTCCAGTGTGGTGACCCACCCTTCCGGCCCGACGCCGCGGGCCAGCCACAGGGTGCTGAAACCACCGAGGGTGCCGATCTCCAGGACCCGGCGGGCACCGGCGGATCGGGCGAGCAGCGACAGGAATTTGCCCTGCGCCTCGGAGACATCGATGGCCGGCAGCCCCGCGTCGGCGTTGGCCCGCAGCGTGGCGTTCGATTCGGTATCGCGTGCCAGCCGGTCCACCACGTACCGGTCCACATCCGCCCAATCAGGTGTACTCATATCCGCAGTCTGCCAGCCGGGACGCGGGCCCGCCCGTAGCCCGCGCGCCGCTAGCGGGTCCCGATCGGTTTGCCGAAGAACGAGGCCACGGTCTCGCCGAACACCGACGCCAGGAAGGGCAGTTCCCCGGGCGTGCCGAGCATGGTGGGCGAATCGACCGTGCTGCAACCGGGTTCGGCGGGCACACCGGTCAGCCGGTCCCGCATCCACAGCAGCGCGGCGGGCCCCCCGACCACCTCACCGATCACATGTTCGCTGGCATGGTCGCGGGTGTAGCGCACCTGCGCGCCGGGCGCCCGGCAGTAGGTGTCGACGAGGGCGTCGGTCGAAGGCAGCGGCAGGATCTCGTCCCAGGCCGAATGCCAGATATACATCGGCATCCCGGGAACCGACCGGCCCATCCGGGTAGCGTCCAGCATCGCCGCGACGGCGGGATCACGCATCGGATCGCCCTCGGTGCGCATCATGCCTTTCAGATTCAGGAACGGCAGCAGGGCCGACTGGTATTGCACGCACAGCGGCGCCTTGAGCGTCATCAGTGTCTTCCCGACCGGATCCAGATTGCGGTCGAGGAACGCGGCGAAATCCGGATACTCCCGTGCCAGCCCCATCACCGCCGCGAACACCAGCCCTGAGGTCGCCTGATTGTTCGACATCTCCAGGGTCGCACCCAGATCCGCGCCGACCCCGCCCATGGCGGAGGCCACGATATTCAGTTCCGGCGCGTAGGAGGCGTGCAGTTCCGCGGCGTGACCGGTGGCGATCGAACCACCCGAGTAACCGTACAGGCCCACCGGCGCGGCCGGACCCGCCTCCAGCGGCGCGAACGAGTTCGCCGCCCGGATGCCGTCCAGGGTGATCCGCCCCGCCAGCGGTCCGGCGGCGTAGGCCGAATCCGGGCCCTGGTGGTCGGGGATGACCACGGCCCAGCCCTGCTGCAATGCGGCCTGGGCGAACAGGAATTCGGCGGGCGCCACGATCTGGCCCACGAACGGCGCCACCGAAAGGTGTTGCAGGGCATAGGACGGCGTGCAGTATCCGGCGGTGGAATCCTCGGCGATCTGCACCGAGAGCAGTGGCCGCGGCGCCGGTGCGCTACCGCGGGGTTTGAGCAGGGTCGCGACGGCGGGGATGGCCTCGTCGCGGCTGTTGTTCGACCGGTAGGACACCTGCCAGGCATCGACATTGAGCGCGACGATGCCGAAATTGGCCACGTTCACCCGCCGCACCGCGATGATCTCGCCCGGAGCGCGCGCGGCGACGGTCTCGGCGGGTGGGTGATAGAACCCGGGATCCAATTCCGGTGGCAGGGGCAGCACCCGGGCCGGTTCGGGGGCCGGTAGCGGTGCGGCCACCGCGGGCACGCCCGGTCCGGTGGCCACCGTGGCCATGACCGCCAATGTACTGAGCAACAGCGTGCAGATCCGGCGCATCCGCCCGGTCTCGGTCCTCATCGACCCGTATCCTCCCGGCCACTTTGAGACGCCTACGTCTCAAGCTTGCGGCAGAGTATGGCACGGCCGTGTCCCGGGACACAATCAGCCGGTGGGATCGCCGGGCAGCACCAGCGCCGTCAGCAACGCCGAGAGCGTAGCCAGCAGATCCTCCACCGGCGGTCGCGGATACCGCCGGCTCCAGTGGTGCACCGCACCGTTGACCGCCCCGATGAACGCGGCCATCGCGAGGTCCCAGCCACCCGGGGGCGTACGCACCCCCGGCGCCGCCGCGGCGGTCGCGGCGATCACCTCACCCCAGCTCTCGCGGACCCGCGCCCGATGCCGCTCGACGTCGGGACTCACCCCCACGATCTCCACGAAAGCCACCTGCACCCAGCGGATATCGGCGGTGATAGCGCCGATATATGCCCGCATCCCGGCATCTATCAGCAGGCCCGGATCGGCACTGTCGGCGGCCGCGATGCCCTCGCGAAAGGCTTCCCGCGCCCGCTGCTGCACGTGGTCGTAGACATCGACCAGCAACTCGTCGCGGCCGGTGTACTGCTCATAGAACTGGCGGCGCGACAACCCCGCCGCCGCGCACACGTCGGCGATGGAACTCGCGGCATAGGATCGCTCGGCGAATACCGTCAACCCGGCTTCGACGAACAACGCCCGCCGTTCGGCCCGGCGCTCGGCCACCGACCGACCGGCATAGTTGTGTCTGGTACGCGTGCTACTCAATGTCGAGTGGCACCGCTCGAGCCGGTATCCCGCAGCGGCCGGTGCACCGCATACCGGACCGCGTCCGCCCACTCGGGTTCACTCATACCCGGCAGTCTGCCATTACGCCCGGCCACGCCTTCGAGACGCTCGGCCCGGTCACCGCCGAGCCGGCCCGCCGATACCGAAGAGCAGGGCGTCGATACCGGCCCGGAAGGCGGCGTCGTTGTCCACCGGAGCTTCCGCCGGCGCGTCGGCATTGCCGAACAGTGCGGAGAGGTGGGGGTAGTCGCCGAGGGAAAGCATCACGGCGATGTGCTCGGCCCCGCCGCCGGTGGCGTCAACCGCCCGACCCGTGGCCTCCTGGCCGGCGAAAACGGTGACCCAGCCGGAGATCATCGCGATTCCGTGCATGGTGGCGGCCGGGGTGAGCCCCGCCGGGGCGAGGATCGCGACCATATGGTCCAGGTAGCGCAGACCGTTGGGCCCGAGGGTGCCGGGCCGGACCTCGGCGAGCCAGCCGTGCCGGCGGTACAGAGCCCGGGCCCGTTCGGCGGCGTCGAGTACATCCGCGCGCAGATCTCCGGTGGCGGGCGCGAATTCGCATTCGCCGGTGACCCGGTCGTACATGAGCGACAGCAGATCGTCCTTACCGGAGACGTAGCGGTACAGCGAGGCCGCGCCGGTACCGATCTCCTCGGCCACCCGGCGCATGGACAGCGCGGGCAGTCCTTCGGCGTCGGCGAGCCGGACACAGGCCGCTGCGATGTCGTCGAGGGTGAAACCGGGCCGGGGGCCGGGCCTGGAATCGCCGGTCCGTAGCCACAGCGCGTTCGTCGGTTCGGCGGAGGGCATCGGACCAGCATGCCTCGAGTCATTTGCGAACACCGTTCGCATTCGCGTAGATTCTCGAATAGCGAACATTGTTCCCGATTGAGGAGGGTCCATGCCGGTTATCGAAACCAGCGGCCTGACCAGGACCTACGGTGACCGCACCGTGGTCGATTCCGTCGATGTCGAGGTGGGAGCGGGCCGGGTCCACGCCCTGCTCGGCCCGAACGGCTCCGGTAAGACCACCACCGTCCGGATGCTGGCCACCCTGCTGCGCCCGAGCGCCGGATACGCGCGGATCGCCGGGTACGACACCGTCCGCGAGGCCCGCGAGGTGAAGCGCCGGATCGGACTGGTCGGGCAGTTCCACGCGGTCGACCCACGACTCACCGGTGCCGAGAACCTCACCATGTTCGGCCGGCTGAACGGCATGCCCGGCCGCCGGGCCCGCGACCATGCCCGCGAACTACTCGAACGGTTCGGCCTCACCGCCGCCGCGGACCGGCCGGTGCGGGAATACTCCGGCGGTATGCGGCGGCGTCTGGATATCGTCGCCGCGATGGTGGTGCGGCCGGCCGTACTGTTCCTGGACGAACCCACCACCGCGCTCGATCCACGCAGCCGCAACCAGATCTACGGCTGTATCACCGAATTCGTGGCGGAGGGCACGGCCGTGCTGCTCACCACCCAGTACCTGGAGGAGGCCGCCCGCCTCGCCGATACGGTCACCATCCTCGACGCGGGCCGGGTGGTGGCGGCCGGTACGCCGGGCGAGCTCACCGCCGAGATCGGTGGCGGCCTGGATATCGTCGCGGACGGGCATCGGCATGACGAGATCACCCTGGTGTTAGCCGATTTCGGCGGCACTCCGGCCGCCCGCGCCGGCGATTCCGGCACCTCCGATACCGCGACCCTGTCGTATTCGTTCCCGCGGGCCGATATCCCGCTGCTGCCGATACTGCGCGCCCTCGATACCGCCGGTATCGAGGTGCACGATATCGGCCGCCGCCGCGCCACCCTAGACGACGCCTTCCTCGCCCTGACCGGCCCGACCCCGAGGACCACCCCGTGACCGCACTCACCCCGCGCCCGCCGACCCCGGCCGCCGCCGTCCGCACCGCTTTCGTCCGTATCCTCCTGTCCTACAAACACTCCCCCGGCCTGCTCGCGATAACCCTCGCGGCCCCGGCGGGCATGATGCTGCTGTTCGGTTTCGTCTTCGGCGGTGCGCTCGCCGGCACCGCCGACGCAGCCGCCTATCGCTCGTACCTCACCCCGGGGGTTCTGGTCCTGGTCGCGGCGATGGGCCTGGTCGCCACCGCCACCACCGCCAACTCGGATCTGAGCAGCGGCCTCACCGACCGGTTCCGGGCCCTGCCGCTACCCGCGGTCTCGGTTCCCGCCGGGCTGGCGCTGGCCGAAACGGTCACCGGCGGGCTGGCCCTGCTGGCCATGTCGGGGGTCGGACTGGCGGCGGGGTGGCGGGTCGATGCCGGGCCGGGCGCCGTGGCGGGTGCGGTCGTATTGCTGCTGGCCTTCCGGTTCGCGCTGGGTTGGGCCGGTATCTGCCTGGGCGCCACCATCCGCGACGAACAGATGCTGCAGCAGGTCGCGCCGCTGATCTTCGGGACGATCATGTTCTCGAATATCTTCGTGCCCACCGAGACGATGCCCGCGGCGCTGCGGGCGATCGCGGAGTGGAATCCGGTGAGCGCGGTGGTCGCCGCGCTACGGGAATTGTCCGGGGCGCCGGGAGTGCTGGCCGAGGGCGCGGCGTGGCCGCTGCGGGAACCGGTGGCGGCGGCGTGGATCTGGACCGGAGTGCTGTTGCTGGTGACCGTGCCGGTGGCGATCCGCGGCTACGGGTCCACGCGGGACTGATACTCGCTGCCCGCCGGGCGCTCAGGACGAGACGCGGTCGCTGTCGCCGAGCGCATCGGCGAGCGCGGTCAACTGGGCGTTGCGGTACACCCGCGAAACACCCGTCCCCGGCTCGACCAGGTCGAATCCGTGATAGGCGCCCGGGACCTCGTACAGGGTGCAGGACACCCCGGCCGCGCGCAGCCGGGCGGCATAGTCGACGTCCTCGTCGTAGAACAGATCGTTGCTGCCCACGCCGATCCAGGCCGGCGGCAGCCCGGACAGATCGGCACAGCGACCCGGAGCCGCCAGGTCCGGGATCTCCCCGGCGGCGGCGGCGCCGAGATAGGACGACCAGCCGAAGCGGTTGTTGCGCCGGCTCCACATCCGCAGGCGGCGCGGATCGCCTTCGGCGCGCGCGGAGGTCCGGTCGTCGAGCATCGGATAGGACAGCAGCTGGAACGCGAGCCGGATCTCGCCGCGCTCGCGGGCCAGCAGGGTCAGCGCCGCCGCCAGACCGCCCCCGGCACTCTCGCCGGCGACCGCGAGGCGCCCGGGATCGACCTGGGATTGCCCGGCCAGCCAGCGCAGGCCGGCGTAGCAGTCGTCGAGCGGGGTGGGATAGGGATGCTCGGGCGCCAGCCGGTACTCCACCGAG
Source organism: Nocardia sp. NPDC003345 (assembly GCF_053589395.1). NCBI lineage: Bacteria > Bacillati > Actinomycetota > Actinomycetes > Mycobacteriales > Nocardiaceae > Nocardia > Nocardia sp. NPDC003345. Next base: position 19,424 of record NZ_JBSFRU010000031.1, on the reverse strand, counting down.
GCCGCGACCACCCCGAGCCGGTCGGCCACCATCCGGCAGAACCGGTCGCCCATGGCGGCGTTGCCGATAACGTAGCCGCCCCCGTGCACGAACAGCAGTCCCGGCGCGGGGCCGGTCACCCCGGCGGGCCGGAAGACCCGGACCGTCACCCGATCGTCGACCCGCTCGATCGTGCCGCCCACCGGCCGAGCCCGTCCGGAGCGGGCGGTGACCCGGCGGATGAAACCGAGGGTGCGCGGAGTCACGACGGTCCGGGGCAGGAATCGCGCCCGGCGTAGTTCGGGGTGGAAGACGTTGTCCGACACCATCGTCGCGTCCGTTCTCTCGGGGCCGGACCGCGAGCACGTCCGGCCTGCCCAGGCAGCCTACGTGGGCCTCCGGCGATACCGCAGCGCTTCCGGCATACCTTTCCGGACGGTGGATCCGGCCCGCGACCCGCCCGAGGGGCCCGGTCGATACCGGTGACGCGGCGGGGCCTGCCCGGAACCGCCCGGAAAACCGCTTGTCAGGGTCGAGCGCAGTCGGCACCCTGGACCGATGCCGATCGCGCTGCCTCCGGAAGTGACCAGCACCGTCCGCACGGTATTCGGCGAACGGGGTGAACAGTGGCTGGCGGATCTGCCGCGCATGGTCGCCGACCGCTGCCGCGAGTGGGAGCTCGAAGTGATCGGGGGCTCCTTCGGCGGTGGCACGCATTCCTACGTCGCACCGGTGCGCCGCGCCGACGGCGGCGTCGCGGTGCTGAAGATCCCGGTGGTCGACGAGGAGAACATCGGTGAGGCCGCCGCCCTGCACCGCTACGACGGCGACGGCGCCGTCCGGCTGTTCGGCCACGATCCCGGTACCGGCGCGCTCCTGCTCGAATGGGCGGTACCCGGTTCCCCGCTCGTACCGCAACCGGAGATCCCGCTGGAAGGCCTGCCCGAGCACCGCGACCGGATCCGGCTCGCCTGCGCGCTGTACCGGCGGCTGCGCCGTCCGCTCGGCGAACTCCCGGGCGGGTATCCCGCACCCCCGCCGGTCGCCGATATCGTGACCGGCTGGGCACGTCGGCTCGCCGAGGCGCCACCCGCCCACCTCACCGGCGCCCTGCTCGGCCGGGCCCGCGACTGGTGCGCGGCGCTGGCCGAACCGGACGGGCCGCTGCTGATCGTCAACCGCGATACCCATCTGGGCAATATCGTGGCCGCCGAACGGGAACCGTGGCTGCTGATCGATCCGAAGGGCTATCTCGGTGAGGCCGCCTTCGACGCCGGTTTCCTCCTGATGAACCAGGTCGCGACCGAGCCCGATCCCGCGCTGGTGCCGCCGTTGGTGGCCGTCACGGCCGACGCGCTCGAGGTGGACCGGGAACGAGCCCGGGGCTGGGCCCTGATGCGCGCGGTGGAGGAGATCATCTGGTCGGTCGAAGACGGCCGGCCCGAGGACGCGGTGCGCTTCCGGCAGGTGGCCGAGGCCTTGAGCTGAGCGAGCCGTGGCCGGTCCGGGACCGCCCTCGGAACTGCCCGCCGCGGTCCGGTTACCCGGCGTCCTCGACCACCGCCAATTCGTGGCCGGAGCCCGCCGGACGGGTGTTGTCGATGGTGAAGGTGACCCGGTCCGGTCGATAGCGGTCGTCGGCGTACTCGAGCGGCACCCCCTCGGCGGACAGGGTGCGCCGTCGCTGCCGCAGCAGCGGCGCACCGGGCACGATGTCCAGCAGAGCCGCGTCCGCGGGGTCGGCGCCGATCGCATCGATGGTGTGGCGGGCCGCGTGCAGGTCCACCCCGCGCTCGGCGAGGCAGGCGTAGATCGAGGCGGAGTCGGGATCGAAGTCGAACAGCAGGCGGCCGACGGTTTCCACGAACGCCGCGCGTTCGAGCAGCACCGGTTCCCCGTCGAGCGTCCGCAGGCGCAGCAGTTCGACGACCGGTGCGTCCTCCTCGATTCCGAGCGCCTCGGCGACGGTGGCCGAGGCCCCGCGCCGCGCGATCTCCAAGGTGCGCTGGCCGGGCGTGCGGCCGATCCGCCGCGCCCACGCGGTGAACGGCAGCAGCGTTTCGAACGGCTGTCCCAGCGCGCGATCGCGCACCACCGGCGGTTTTCCACGGCCGCCCGCGATCAGCCCCTCGTACCGCAGGGTGGCCAGCGCGGTGCGGATGGTGCCGCGGGAGGCCGCGAACTCCGCGCACAGGCGCGCCTCCGAGGGCAGGGCGGCGCCGGGCGGGAGTTCGCCCCGCGCGATCCGGTCCCGCAGTGCCGTGGATACGCGGGCGTGCAGCGGTGGGGCCACGTCGTCCTCTCGATCGAATGCCGGCCAGGGCAGGTCATCTTGATCAGACAAGTATGCCCGCACCGGCTCCATAGCGGGCCGCACAGCGCTGCTATCTGCTCAAACATCCGATGAACTTATCTATACAAGTTGCGTGGACGCCTTGATAGCTCCGCCCGCGCCCTGCGAGGCTTCCGGACATGCCGGACTCCACGCCACCCGCCACCCTCCCCACCGAACCGGTCGACCTCGCCGTCGTCGGGGCCGGAATCGTCGGCCTCGCCCACGCCGCCGACGCCGTCGAACGCGGGCTGCGGGTCGCGGTGATCGACCGCGACGCCCGCGCGGCCGGGGCGTCGGTCCGCAACTTCGGGCATATCTGCGCGACCCCGCAGACCGGTGCCGCGTTGGACTACGCATGGGCGGCCCGGGAGAAATGGCTGCGCCTGGGCGAACTCGCCGGTTTCGACGTCGTCCGGGCCGGCACCCTGGTGGTGGCCCGCGGTGCCGCCGAACAGGCCGTTCTCGAACAGTTCGCCGGACAGCGCGGCAGCGAGCAGGTCCGCCTGCTGACCCGCGACGAAGTGTCCCGGATGTTCCCGGCCGCCGCGCACCCGGGCAGCGAGATCACCGGCGGTGCCCACCTACCGCTGGATCTCCGCGTCGATCCCCGCGCCGCCGTCCCCGCCCTCGCCGCCTGGCTGGCCACCCGCGGCGTGAGCTTCACCTGGCACACCCAGGCCGGCGCCATCTCCGAGGGCACGGTGCACACCGCCCGCGGCGATCTGATCGCCGCCGCGATCGTCCACGCCACCGGCCACGACATCGACCGGCTGTTCCCCGCGATCGCCGAGGAGTACGGCGTGCGGCGCTGCCGCCTGCATATGCTCGAGGTCGCCCCACCCGGCGATATGCGAATCGACCCGGCCGTGCTCACCGGCCACTCCATGCTCCGCTACGGCGGTCTGGCCGCCACCCCCGCGGCCGCGGAGGTCCGCGCCGAGATCACCGAGCGGGCGCCGGAAACACTCGAGGTCGTGATGAACCTGATGCTCACCCAGCGCCCCGACGGGTCGATCGTGCTGGGCGACACCCACCACTACGAGCGCACCCACACCCCGTTCGACGAGGAATGGGTCAGCGAGCTGTTACTGCGGGAGGGCGCCCGGCTGTTCGCCACCGACGAGCTGCCCGTCCGGCGGCGCTGGCGCGGTATCTACGCCGACTCCCCCACCACCGACTTCCTGATCGCCACCCCGGCCCCCGGTGTCCGGGTGGTCTCGGTGACCTCGGGTATCGGGATGACCACCGCTCTGGGGCTGGCCCCCACCGTGCTCGACAGCCTGGTCTGAACCCCGGTCCCCGGCGGGCGCTGCCCGGCCTCGGTGTGCCGTATTCCCCCAGCGCGAGCGGCGATGCCCCTTCGCCGCCGGTCGACACCGGCCGCTCGATCGCCCCGGGCCGACGAACGCCGACGGTCCGGCGCCGTTTCGGCGCCGGACCGTCCGCTCACGAATCCTCGGGGCCTACCCGGCCGCGGTGACGATGACCGCGGTGACATCACCCGGATGCGACACCAGTGACGCGTGCGACGAGTCCAGTTCGCTGGTCCGCGCGCCCATCCGCTCCGCCATGAACCGCTGCGAGGCCGCCGGGATCACCCGGTCCTGCCCGGACACCACGTACCAGCTGGGCTTCTCCGCCCACGACGGCGGGCCGGACGGCTGCACATTCGCCACCACCGCGATCGACTTCTGATGCGCGAGCATCTGCGCCGCGGTCGCGTCGTCCACGTCCTGGGCGAATACATCGTGGAAGCGGTCCGGCGCCACATATCCGTCGAGGTTGCGTCCCGCGACCCCCTGTGGATCGTCAACCAGTTCCACCTGCAGCGTCGGCGGCAGCAACTCACTGCCCGGGAAGCGGATCGGGTCGAGCAGCAGCTGCGCGACCTCGCCCTGGGCGGGCGCGAAGGCCGCCACGTACACCATCGACTTCACATCGGGATCGTGCACATTGGTGATCACGAACCCGCCGTACGAGTGCCCCACCAGCACGATCGGCCCCTCGACGGTATCGAGGGTGCGCTGGATGGCGGCCGCGTCGTAGCCGGGCCCGCGCAACGGGTTCTCCGGGGTGAGCACCTGGTAACCCTGACCGCGCAGTTGCGCGGCCACACTGTCCCAGCTGGTGGAGTCGGCGAAGGCGCCGTGCACCAGCACCACCGTCGGTTTCGGCGCCGCGGCGGCGGGAACGGCGGCGGCGGTCGCGGCCACCAGCGCCAGGATCAGGGCGAACAGAGCGGTACGCAACGTGCGGATGATGGTCATGGTTTCCCTGTCCGGTCTCGATCGGTTCATCACGACTTCGAGCAGGCCGGCGCCATGATCACGGCGCCACACAGGCGATACGGCTTGCCAGTGTAACCGGCGGGTGGGGCCGCCGCGGGCTCGTTGCGGGCCTGCGACCAGGTCGTGATGTCGGGACTCGTGGCGGGTCGCGCGCCCGGAAGCGCCGAATCACCACATTCGAAACATTCCGGCTCGGCTGTCCGCGCCCCCCTTGCCACCGCTTTACCGGAGGAGCAGGGTGAAGAGACCGGTGGCGCCACCGGGGCGTTGCCCCGAGCAGAAAGGGGGTGGATCGTGTTCGCGCGATCTACCACTATTCAGGCGCAACCCGCCGCCATCGACGCCGGAATCTCGCATATGCGCGATATCGTCCTGCCCGCACTCCGGGTGCTGCCCGGATGCGTCGGCCTCTCGCTGCTGGTCGACCGCGACAACGGCCACTGCATCGCCACCAGCGCCTGGGAATCCGAGGACGCGATGCACGAGAGCACCGAGCGGATCGCGCCCATCCGTGACCGCGCGCTCACCACTTTCGGCGGCAGCGCCCAGGTCGAGGAATGGGAGATCGCGGGCCTGCACCGCGCCCACCACGCCGGCGAGGGCGCCTGCGTCCGCGCCACCTGGGTCAAAACCGACCCCGGCCGCCTCGATATGGCAGTCGAGATCTACAAGGCCGCCACCCTGCCCGCGATGGAGGACCTCGACGGCTTCTGCAGTGCCAGCCTGATGATCAACCGCAGGTCCGGCCGCGCGGTCTCCTGCACCAGCTACGACAGCGCCGAATCGATGCGGGCGGGCCGGGAGCAATCGGCCGCGCTACGGGTCGACGCCGCCCGCCGCACCGGCGTAGAAGCCCTCGATGTCCGCGAGTTCGAACTGGCCCTGGCCCACCTGCGGGTCCCGGAAATGGCCTGACCTACCGACAGCGACGCCGCGCAGGGCCGGAGTTCCCCTCCGAATCCGGCCCCAGCGGCCGCGCCGTCATCCGCGGCGATCCGGAGGGCCGGCGGAAAGAATTGCCCGGCACGGCATCTTTCCGCACCCTCCGATAGCCAATAGCTATATCAGGGAGGGCGCAGTGGTGGGCCTCGTCCAGGCGACCTCAGGGGTCGGACATCGTATTTCGGCAGGATAGGCCGCGGAATCACGGTCCGCGCAAGACCGTCCGCCAGGTGAGGTCCGGAATAGTCGAGGGTCGTATCGGCCCATTCGTCGCCCATTGCCGCCTGCCTGCTGGTCGTGTTCGTCGCTCGGCAAGACAGCCGTGTACCTGAGATACCCGGGGTGTTGCGAGCTTCCTACGTCCAGCCAGGGGAATGAGCCGCCCGACTTGGCCAAAGCTAAACACAGGCCCGCGGCACGGCGCAACCAGGTCGTAGGCCACGTAGCGATCGGTCCGCGGACATGTTTGAGTGGTCGCATGGAAACGTCCACCGCCACCTTGCCCGTGGATGCGCTGCCACATCCGCCGGGCCGGCTTCCGATCATCGGTGACGTGGCCAGTGTCGACCGGCACCGCCCGACGCAACATGAACTGAAGCTCGCCCAAGGCGGGCTGGGCCCGATCTTCCAGCGCAAACTGCTCGGCACTCGGCTGATCATCGTGGCCGGCGGCCGTCTGGCGGCACAGTGCAACGACGAATCGGCCTGGGGCCGGGTACTCCTGGGTCCGCTGGCGAAGCTGCGGCCGATGGCGCCCCACGGAATGTTCACGGCCAGTTCCAAGGATCCGCTCTGGGGACAGGCGCGGCGCATTCTCACCCCGGGATTCGCCCAGTCCGCGATGCGCACCTACCACGACGCGATGTCCACGGTCGCCGATGATCTGGTGGCCGAGTGGGCCGCGGCCGGCAGCGGGTCGGTGCCGGTTCATTCGGCGATGACCCGCGCCACCCTCGAGGTGATAGCCCGGGCCGGGTTCGGACGGAACCTGCGGTTGCTCGACTCCACCGGCGAGGAAGGCAGTGATTCGCACCGCTTCGTCCGGGAACTCGGCCGGACCCTGCAGTGGGCGTCCGAATCCACCAACGATGTGCCGGTCGTCGGCCACCTACGCGAAGCCCTCCGGGCCTCGACGGTGCGGCGCGATATCGCCTCCCTGCAGCAGTACGTCGACGACCTGATAGCGAGCCGGCGGGCGGAGAACACCGGCGAACCGACCAATCTGCTCGATTTGATGCTGACCGCCGTCGATCCCGAGACCGGGTCGCGTCTGCCGACCGCCAATGTCCGCGACCAGACCCTCACGTTCCTGATCGCCGGGCACGAGACCACCGCGGCACTACTGGAAGTCGCGCTGTATCACTTGGCGCGGAACCCCGGTTACCAGGACCGCGTCCGAGCCGAAATGCCCCCGCAGGCAACAAGCCTCGACTACGAAGGCGTCACCAGGATGCGCTTCACGCGCCAGTTCCTGAACGAATGCCTGCGCCTGTGCCCACCCGCACCCGGCTACTTCCGGATCGCTCGCACCGAGCAGAGCCTCGGCGGCTACCGTATTCCGGCCGGGCGAGCCGTCTTCGTCCTGGCACTGGCCGCTCAACGCGACCCGGAGGTCTGGGGGCCCGACGCCGCGACCTTCGACCCCGACCGATTCGACACCGCGGCTCTGCGCACATTTCCCGACCGGTTCTTCCAGCCGTGGGGCACGGGCCCGCGCTCGTGCATCGGCCGGGCGTTCGCTCTACACGAGGCCACACTCCTGCTCGGTCGCCTGGTTCACGCCTTCGACCTGCGCGGCGCTTCGGACGCACCGCTGGCGCTGCAGGAGCGGGGAACCCTGCGTCCCGAACCCTTCGAATTGATCGCCCGCGGCCGCTCGGCCGCCACCGTCCCGGAGAGGTAGACGCTTTCCGATGCCGTGGTTTCTCATCGAAGCGCTGGGCCCGCTGGACACTCCGATGACCATCGTCGCCAAGGACGGCGAGCGCCGCGAGTGGGTTTCGCTGCGATCCCTGCAACGCAACGAAGGCGTGGACGCCGCCGACCTGGCCGACTGGGTCCGCCAATCCGGTTCCGAGGCCGATCAGGTCGTGTCCGGGCGCGGTGGTCACCGTCGCGTTCGCGCCCTGCCCGTCCTCGGCCCCGAAGGCGACGTGTACGCCCTTCATCTGTGGGTCGGCACACCCGGCGAACCGGTCCCCCCGCCCCGGCCGGCAGCCGGAATCGGCTGGTACGCGGGCGAACTACAGGTCCAGCAGCGACTCGAGTCGTGGATGATGAGCACCGATGACGCCGACGGATTCAAACGGGTCCGATCACCGGGTGAGTTCTTTCGCAAGGTCGTGAAATTCGATGAAGCCACAGCGCTGATAGCGCTCGGCACCAACCCCGAGCCCGACGCCCAGTTCACCTCCAACATCGTGGTCCTGCACGACAACGGTCACCTGATGAACTGGCAGATCTTCGCCCGCGGCCGAACGGATCTGGAACGCCCCGGGTTACGCGGCCTGACCCACGATGTCTCCGACGTCGAACCACCGGCCCTCGGCCCGCACGAAGCCCTCGGCCTCACCGACGAACCCGGCCCCGAAACACCGGCCGCCGCCTTACTCGCCTTTCCGCCCACCGGCGCCCCGCTCATCGCCCAGTGGATCGGCCACGTGCCCGCCTGGATCGACTGGCAACGCGAAGGCGACGCCGAACTCATCCACCGAGACGACTGGGACGCCGTCGCCAAATCGGCGGTCATGCTGCAGTCGGGCCTACCCGATACCAAGGCCATCACCCCCGCTCGCATCCGCGCCCACAACCCGAGCGGATGGCAGCCCGTCACCATCACCTCACGCCGCTACCCCGGTGAGGTCGGCAGCCGCCTGCACATAGTCAGGATTGCCCGGGTCGAGTGACCTATCGCGGCAGTCCTTGGACTTCTCTGAAACCCGCTGCCCAGGACTGACAGACCGCGACCTGCGATCGGCCGGAATCGCCGCTTGTTCTGTTACACATCCCCCACCTTCGGCGATGTCAGGTCAGAGCTCGAAGCACGGGAGCGGAATCACGTGATCCAGCGAGCTGGATGAGGAAGGTCGAGGGCGACGTGACTGACAATCGGTTGTGGGAAGACACGACGGTGGTGGAACCCGGGATCACCGTACAAGTGCTCACCCAACCCGCGATCAACTTCGCGCTCGTGCACAACAGGGTGCCGCTGATTGCCGGGCTTCGGGTCACCAATACGTCCGAAGCTCCCCTGGTCGACCTAACGGTGACGGTCCGATTGCATGGAAACGGACCGAGCTCGCACCGTCGTGGACTCGCGTCCGAGACGGCGAGATCGCTGCTACCGAGAACGTGTTCTGGGACGATTTCTCCGCTTTCGCTCCGCCGACCCCGTACCTGAGTGAGCTGAACGAGTCACATCCCGCGACTCTGAGCGTCACAGTCTCTCGACTGTGGGGGCCGGATGTTCACCTCACGGTCCCGATCAAAGTTCTGGCGCACAACGAGTGGTTCAATGCTCCGATTTTCTACGATTCGCTGGCGGCGTTCGTGCAGCCGAACACCAACGCAGTGCACTCCGTGCTCGACGACGCGGCGGAACTCTTACGGTCACAGACCGGCAACCCATCGCTGAGCGGGTATCAAGAAGGCCCAGAGCGCGCCGCCCTCATTGCTGCCGCCATCTACGAGGTACTGCGCACTCGACAGATCCGATACATCAACCCACCCGCCTCGTTCGAGGACACCGGTCAAAAGATCCGGACGAGCGCGCAGGTGTTGGCGCAGCGTTTCGGCACCTGTATCGACCTTTCCGTCGCCTACGCGGCCTGCTTGGAGGCTGCGGGCCTGCGACCATTGGTGTGGCTCGTCGATGGCCACGCTTTCGGTGGGTTCCTGCGCGACGAGGTGAATCTGTCCCAATCTCATCGAGTCCGGCATGGCCGCAGCCATTCGACCAGACAGTGATTCGGCGTCGCTATTTCGGCATTGTTCGACGAAGCCTCCCAGGTGACCGTGGCACAGGCGATCGACGCTCTCGGCCGTGGCCGGTCGGCTGTCATCGTCGGCGATTCGCAGCAGATGCCCCCGACCTCGTTCGGCCAGGTGACGGCGTCCGACGACGAGACCGACGAGGACGGGGAACTGGCCCCGGAAGACCTCGACAGCATCCTCACCGAGTGCGTGGAATCCGGCGTCCCACGTTTGTGGCTCTCCTGGCACTACAGGAGTCAGGACGAGCGGCTCATCGATTTCTCCAACCAGAAGTACTACGAGGGGCGGCTTGCCAGTTTGCCCTCGCCCGGGGGCGACCTCACGGCCGGCGTCGAATGGCGCCGCGTCACCGGCCATTTCAACCGTGAAAGCCGCACCGAGCGACGCACCAACAGGGTCGAAGCCGAGGCCGTGGTCGAGGAGATCCGTACGCGGCTCACCACACCACATCTGGCCGCGCAGAGCATCGGCGTGGTGACGTTCAACGCCCAGCAGCGAAGCCTTGCATTCTGCTGCTGGCCGGCCGCTCGTGGCAGGTCACTCATATCGACTGGAAACGCCGGCAGGTCTATGTCGAAGCCACCGATATCCCCGGCCGCGCGAAATGGAGCTCGGTGCCCGACGGTGCCTCCTTCGCCATCACCCGTGGCGTCCGGGACATCCTGCTGGGCGCTGTTCCCGCCGGGGTGACTCTGACGCAACGCACTACAGGGGCTGAAGTTCTCGGCAGCTCTACCCCAGCACTCGGCCCACACCACTCTCGCTGCTCGGATAGCCGATCCCGCGAGCGCACGCTCGGTGCTGCGCGAGAAGACGGAGATCCGCCCGAATTCTTCTACCTGACCGGACTGCTGTACTCGACCGGAGCCACGAACTGTATGAAGTCCGGTGACCTACGGTCGTCGACCCCTCAGGTCACCAGGTGATCGACGAATATCCCGACGAAAACCCGCCCATCTCGCACCGCGAAGTGCACACGATTCCTGTGACGCTCGAGTTTCGCATGCCACTCACACACCACGGGATCGCCCGAGAAGGTCACGGTTCGCGTTTTCATCGCTTTCACATTCGCATGAGTTTTCGGACTCTCCGGTGAGCAATCCACCCGAGCGCGGAGACGCATCTGCTCCATCCTCCGATGCGGCTCCACCTGCTCACTCCAGACCTCCACCGCGAAGTCGTCCAACCCGGCGAGCGTATCCATCAATATCGGCCAGACCGCCAGCCGCGGGCCCTCGAAGCGGCTGATCTGGTTCCAGATCCCCTCGGCGAAAACAAGATTCGGAAAGAACAACTCGGAATATCCGTCGAGGTCCGCATCATCGTGCCGATCGCGGCGCAGGAGACGGCGCCAGAACCCAGGTGCGTCCGCTTCCCGCGCGATGAAATACACCTCACCGGAGGCGGGATGATCGGCGACGCCGGATACGCTGCACACCCCGGAGCGTCCAGTTTGCTCGGTGCTCAGGCAGGCAAGATCGTATCCGCCGAGAGCCTTGGACAAGGCCACGCAGGCACTGGGCGCAAAAGTCGTCCGAACACCGTCGATATCGCACTCGAACTCGTCCGGGACCTCCTCGTACACAGTTGTCCGGTCGAGTCTGCTCCACAGTTCGGTGCGAAGATCGCGGTCGATCTCGCGATCGCAGAGATGATCCACCAGTGATCGACCGCTGGCCGACTCGATGTCGAACAGGAGATCGGATCGCCGAACCTGAGCCGGGGTGGAACGGGTGTATTCGAGGAGACCCAGAAACGCGGCGAAGGAACCTTCCACCGCTGATGGACTTTCGTCGTCGAACGCGAAGCCCGACTCATCTATCACAAACCGCCACCCCCGCATACCGCGCTATCCCCTTCGCCGCCTGTTGATATCCCGGAGGTCGTTCTCGATCTGGTCGAAGAATCCCTCGGGCCAGTCACTCATCGCGCCGCGTTGCCCGATCGTCAATCGGATCGGTTCCGGCTCGTGACCGAAGTAGTAGACGACCGCGGCGTCGTGATCGAGGGATTCACCCGCCGCAACGGTGCGACGGATTCCGTTGAGAACATGGTCGCTGTGCGTTTCGATGAGCACCTGGACTCCACCGGCGGCGACCGTGGCGAGGAATCCCCCGAGCGCGGATTGCGCGGCAGGATGCAGATGAGCTTCGGGACTGTCCACGATCAGTAGCGCGCCCTCGGGCACCGACAGCCCGGCGACCACGATCGGCAGGATATAGCTGATCCCGAAACCCGTATTGGTCAGCAGCATCCATTCGTCCTCGAAACCGCCCGCGTGGACGTACAGCGTGGCGAGTCCGGTACGCGGCACCGTTCGTGCCTCGATCTGCATCGGCCCGACGATTCCACTCATCCAGGCCTCCGCCTGGTGGCGTAGCAGGACCGTGGCGGAGTCCGGATGCCGTCGCGGCTCCTCGACCTTGGCCCGGTCGTCCGACGCCAAGATGTGCGCCACGAAACGACCGTCCTCCCCCACGACTGCCGATCCCCGCTCCACAAGCGCGGAGGTGGGGTGGCTCGTGCGCGGCCCCAGGCGTTCGGCGGCGAGGTAGGTGAATTCCGCCCCGCGGGAACCGATCGGGGGAATCGGGAACGCGGGGCGCTCTTCCACATCCAGGCGGCTCGAGTCGGAGTCGCGGGCACCCGAGAAACGCCACTCGTATCGCTGGTCGTTGCTACCCAACCGAATGGTGATGGAATCCGAGGCCGCGCCTGCGGACAGCACATCGGATGCCTGCCCGAGGTCGAGCCCTGGGCGGCCGCTGAGGGGTACGAAGTCATCGTTGGCCAATTCGCACTGGTGGACCAGATTCAGCGCCTGAACCACAGTGCTCTTACCGCCGCCGTTGACACCCGTCAGAATGGTCAGCCGCCCGAGGGTCAGATCGATGTGCTGAAATCTCTTGAAATTGGAGATCGAGAGCTCGTCGATCACGAACCGACACTCCTCATGATCTGTCGCGGAATCGAGAATCGCATACGGACACGGCGCGCGTCAGCAGTGGATGAGCTGATCGAGGATATGTATTCGACATTGTCGGTCATCGCCTTGCGGGCTTTCGCAACGACCTTGTCTCGGGCCTTTTCGAGCGCATCCTGCTCGAAATCGGCAAGAACCACTCCCCAACTCTCGAAGAGCGCACGATTGATAGGCGATTTATGCTCGGAGGTGGTCGGCCATTTACGGAAAGCGTGATCACCGAATATAGTCCGCGCATTGATCATCGCGCGTTCGAGATCGCGGAACCATTGGTCGAGTTGCTCATCCGAAACTTTTTCCACATCGTCGATTGCCGTTGTGGTCGCATCCAGCAATTGTTCGAGCGAACCGAACCGGTCGTACTCCTGGATCGCGCCGAGCCGCCGGAAGGCAATGAACCGGAGGGCCGCTTCACGGTCGTGCATGCGAATATGATCTTTCAGGACGAACCCGGTCGCTTCGTTGAAGGCATCGCTGGCGACACAGCGTTTCAGCAGGTCACGACTCCTGTTACGGCTCATGCAGTGACGTATCTCCATTGCGTTCAGAGGCTCGCCACCGGTGTTGATTCGCTTGAATATATCGTATTTGACCTCGTGCGGCGTCGACGGATCGATCACATGGACCACGATCTGAGCATTCAGTAGGCGCCGCTTCAACGGCGGCGACAATTCCTCGAAGGAGTTGCCGTGTTCATCCTGCAAATACTCGAGGTCTTTCAAATGAAAGGCCTCTTCGCGCGCATATTCGTGAATGGTGGACAACCTCTGCAACCCATCCACGACCCGCAGCAGTCCATCCTTGTCCTCGGCAAAGTAGAATGCCGGAAGCGGTATCTGCAGCAGCAGGCTCTCGATCAGACGGGACTTCTGCCGAGGCTTCCACACCTTGTTCCGCTGGAAGTCCGGGGCGAGCTCGATATCCTCCGAATCGATCATGTCGAGAACGTTCCGGAGCGAGAAACTCTTGGTGGCCACCCGGATCTTTTCCGGATCCCAGGGCTTCACATCCTCCTCGGCCGACGTATCACTCGCACGCTCGACCTCGACTCCGGTTGCACGGCCGTCGAAGACTTCTTCGACCGGCCCTTCCTCCTCGAACGGGGTATCAAACTTGTCAGCGGACGCCATGGTCGATGATTCTACGCAGGGCCGGGCGCGGTCGCCGAGCTCTGCTCGCCTCGCAATCCACCCGACGGCCAGTGAATGTTTTCCTCGGACCCGGACACAGCCGTGCACGCGTCCAGCACTCTCCGGATGCCGGCAAGCGGCTGGTCCAGATCGAGCGAAACAAATCGAATCACGTGCCCCTGAATCGTCACCTCTCGCGAGATAACCGGACGGGTTCCGGTCTTCACGAAAAGCAGTACGCCCGCGGCCGGCATCTCCTTCGCCGCGCCGGACCCGGTCTGCGACATTAGGTAGCTGTACAGCTGGAACAGATAGTTGCGATTGATGGTCGTCTTGCTGTGGTGATCGGTGAGCGCATCTGTGAACTTCGTTTCGATGAGGATGCGCCGGCGCGTGGGCGCATGGTCGAGGGTGATGTCGGTTTTCATCTGCGGGAGCAGATCGGCTCCGGAGTCCGTGGGCTGGTGGTCCCACTCGAGCCTGCGAGAGCCGACACTCCAGCCCTGGGGGCGCAGACGATATCGGTAGTAGTTGCGGACGGCCTTTTCGAACAGGATGCGCAGTTGCTCGTGTGCATCCGTATCGAGTCGGGGCATCGTCACGTGACCGTGCTCTTGGTGCGGAACAGCCATATCCACGAGTAGGTGGGCGAGCGTCAACAGGTGCTTGTCGTCACGATCATGGTGTCCGAACCGGTCACGCGACAGTTCCGCGCGCGTGGGTGCTTCGCTACCTACGCCGATCCGATGGAAGGCGAACGCCGCGACGGTGCAGCGCTGGGAGAGAGGCCCGCTTCGTACGAGCGACGCCGCTTTACGCAGAGTCGCCGCGAGGTACCGGTTGCGGGGAGTATCCACCACCAGTTCCGGGAAACGACAGGCGATCCGTCCCCTGTCCAGTAATCGAGCGGAGTTTGTGCGCAGATGGTCGACACGACCGCGCATGTGGGCGAGGTCGGCCGCCCGGTCGCGGTACTGCGGGGTCAGCTGTCGGCGAAGCCGCGATTCGATATCGGCCACGAATACTTCGGCTACGACATCGGCAAGATCCTGGTCGCGTTCACCGGCCAGAACCGCCTCGCGCGCATCGGTCTGCAGCCGTTCGAGCATGTCTGATGCGTAGATGAGCAGGAACCATAGACTGCGCACCGGGATCCGCGTCCGACCCTCGCCGACAGTGATCATACCGAGGACCTCAGCCGGGCAACCGCTTCCTCGGCAGCCTTGGGCTCATCGAACCAGTACTCACGCAGTAGCGGTTCGATCTCGCTTTCCACGACCCCGAGGAACCACTGCCTGCCGTCGGACTGGGTTTCGTTCGGAGTGAAGAAGCTGTGCCCGATCTCGAAGGCAGGGCCCAGCACCCGATGCTCGGCGATCGCCGAGTTCAGCTCGAGCACTCCCGTTCGAATATCGTCTACGAGGGCATGATCGGTAGGGAGTTTGGCGCGCACGTGGTTCACCCAGGCATCGGTGAATGCGGGGCGCAGCGTCTCGAACGCGAACCTACGGCGCAGCGCAAAGTCGACCAGCGCCAGCGAACGGTCGGCGATGTTCATAGTCCCGACCAGATAGAAGTTGTCCGGCAGATGGTACCGCTCGCCGGTCACATGGGAGTACGACAGTTCCAACCCGTCGTGCTCACTCCGCTTGGATTCCTCAATGAGAGTGAGCATCTCACCGAATGCCTGCGCAGGATTGCCGCGGTTGATCTCCTCGACGATCAATACGTGCGGAATGTCGGGTTGGCGCCGCGCCTGCTCTGCATGGGCGATCAAGGGCCCGTCGGTGAGAACCAGACGACCGGAGCCGTCTTCGGATGTCGTCGGTCGCCATCCGCGGACGAAGTCCTCGTAGGAGGTGGTGGGATGGAACTGCACGGCCCGAACCGCCTCGGGTGACTGCGAACCGATCAGCGCGTAGGTGAGCCGACGAGCGAGCCAGGTTTTGCCGGTTCCGGGCGCTCCCTGTAGCACCAGGTTCTTCTTTGTCCGCCACCGCTCGCTGATCTCGGCCAGCATCGCCGGATCGTGGAAGCACCCTTCGGCGACGATTTGGGCAACGGTGTAAGGAACCGTCTCGGTCTCGCTGTCGGGTTCATCATCCGGTGCGACCGCCTGAATCGCAGGCCCGGTCAGAGCTGGCGAGCTTCCCAGCCACTGGTCCCGCCATGGTTGCGTGTAATAGTCGACCGCTCTGCCGTTCTCCAGCGTGACCGCGTCGTCGATCGCTCGAATATCACGGTCGAGATCGTCGGTCTTGCCCATGGGCAGATACTTCGGGGCCAACCTGTCTCGCAAAGCCGAGCGATGAGATTGCGAAACGATCGGCAGATAGTAGTCGGGATGGAACATGTACAGAAGAGACTGGCGTTGCGCAGGCTCTCGCGGGCCCGGCGCCGCCATGACAATCTCGCGGCAAGCGAACGGATCGATCTGGGCCGCGCGTCGATCGTCGACATTGTGACCTTTGAAGTACTCCGCAAACTCGACCAGATAGGCCAGTTGCGCCCAACGCCGGCTGTTGAAGGCCCGGCCACCGTTGAACACACCGTAGTCGAACCCGTCGAGCACCTCGACGGGTACCGGAACCGGTTCCTCGAGTGGAGCCAAGATCCGCTCCACCAGATTGCGTTTGGTGGCCGGGAGCAAGTTCACCAGCGGCAGAACGTTCAGGACAGCAATTTCCGCGAACAACTGCCTTTCGAGTGGCCGGACTCCAGCAAGCTGCCTGGCCAACTTGTCCGCGAACGATGCGCCGGATGCGTCGGGTTCAGCGACGTATGCCCGGTGCAACGCAGCCAAGTTCTCATCGGTCCAGACCCGAATCTCAGGCGTGAACAAGGAGTAGTCCTCTACCAGGCACCGCTGCATCATCGTGCGTGCCAAAGCCTCGATCTTCGCCGAACCGGGGCGATTCAATGAATGCTTCTCCACAGCCACGGGTCGATTCTGGCGCAGTGCGACTCGATTCGCAGCGGTATCGTTGCCTCAACCGAGCCTGACCACCACCCGCCTCGACACTCCAGCCGAGTGGGGTCCGGCGAAAACCCAGGCACACCCGAGTCGAGAAGATTTCGAAACCAGCGCAACCCTCAGGGCGGGCGCTCGACACCGCCCCCGCCCCGGATACATGACCGCGTGGGTAACCGCCGAGATCAGATCAAACGCGTGGCCGCCGGCCTGTTCGTCGAGAACGGGGTGGCGGGCACCAGCGTCCGGGATATCGCCGAGGGCGTCGGCGTGCTGTCCGGCAGCCTATACCACCATTCCCGTCCAAGGACGCCATCGCCTTTCGCGATCCTCAAAAGATTTCCTGATCGACCTGAACGCCCGCTACCGCTCGGTGCTTCCGCAAGTCAACGGAATGCGCGAGGAACTCCGAGCCCTGGTCCACTCGTCAATCGAGATCGCCGACGCGCACGCCTACGCCACGGAGATCTACCAGAAAGCGCGAGCCTATCACGCCCCGGACGTTCCGGCGGAGATCGCGGACGCGGTCCGCACCGCGCATATTCGTCGGCCAGGTCAGCCGCGCACGCATCCCGTGGTGCCCGCCCGAGGCGATCACCGACGCCGTCGATCACCTCGTCGGCGACTCCGGCCGATACGTCACCGGTTCGGTCCTCGAGATCGGCCTCGGCACCTCCGCCCGAATGCCCTGAGCGAAACATCCTCGACTCCGATTGTCGATCGCAACGACTCGTCACACGCCCCATCGACCTGGTGACCACACGAGCAGAATCAGCCGCATCGAACATTCAGGTCATACATCGAGGGGGCGCAGTTGGGGAAGTTCACTGCTCCAGATGCGCACGGATCCCCAATCCCCTCAACTCGGTAGCCGCAATCGAGAGCTACGAGGGAATCTATATTGCCGTAGTCTTTGCATCCAGAGGCGTTTGAATATTTCCTGAACGCCCCCCTTTTCCCATTTCGACCTGGTAGCACCTTCGAAGATCAGAACACTGTCGATATAGCAGTACTATTCACCACGTCTCAGCGGGGAGTACCTCGGGCTTTCCGGAGTTGTAACCGCCTCGAGCATGAACCATGGACACCCCGACCTTCACCGATATCCAGCACATAGCTGCCCTCCAGGAAAACTCCCCTCAGGGCATCATGGTCTGCATAGTGCCGGATTTCCGTCACGAATCCCGCGCGGATCTCATGACCTCGAGAGCGGACCGGGCAGCAGAGACCACACCGTGCCATTTAGGGTGCGAAAGATATCGAGAATCAGGCAGATCGCCCAGTTCATCGATTATCGGATCCAACTGTTCGGCAAGTGATCGAAGAGCATCCACCTCTACCGAATCCAATAGAATCGTACCCAGTGCCGTTTCTGGATCAGGAAGCACAGTTGTATCATCGTAGAGGATATTTATGTTGAGATCGAGATCATCATAGTAGTTGTCGTGCGGATAGATCCGGTCGATCCAAACCCGCTGCTGGTACTGACGATCCGCCAATGCGCCAACCGCACTGAGTACCTGGACCCGCATTTCCGGATAACGCACACTCATGGCTGATTCCAGCTCCTCCACTTGAGCCATTCACTGAGGGGAATATGAGCTTCCGGATGGTCTTTGATCGGCTCACCCGGGGGAATGGGTTGCCCGTCTGGACCCAGAACCTTTCCGTCCGTGCGTACGACGACATGGTCGACGCGCTGCGACGGATTCGGACTCGAAGGATCACCCTTGTCTATCCGCACGCCATTGCCCTGGGGATTCTCCGGATCGAGCCACCGCTCTCCTTCCTTCTTCCTGTTGGGTTGCCCGGGACCCCACTCATCCGGGACTTTATCGACTGCTTCCTGTGGAGGAAAGGCAGCCGTCGTTTCCTGGGACGAGTCATCCGCAGCGCTGTCGTCGCCGTCGGCAATGTGGACGGTCATTGCGGCGATGGAGGCAATGGCCGCGTTGATACCGTTGGTGGTGATGTCGGGGATGGCGGTGAAGGCGCCAGAGGCGGTACCGGCGACGAGGACAGAGCCGAAGATGGCCAGAAGGCGGCTGACGGTGACGGTGTTCTTGATGATGGCGGCGGTGGCGGTGGCGATTTCGAAGGTGGCCACGGCCCCGCCACCCACGGCTGCCGGGGCAGCGAGCCCGGCGCTGAAGACGGCGGCGACGGCGACGATGCCAACAGTGATGAGTACGGCCGCGGCCACCTCCTTGGTTGCGGCGGCGACGTCTGCCCCGATCTGGTCGCGCATTTCCTGGAGCGCATCGCGGTGGTCGCCGACCGGTGTGACCAGTGCTGCGGACGCCTGGGCCAGCATTTCGGCGGCCCGGGTCAAGGTGGTGAGCTTGGACTCGATCTCGGTGATGTTCGGGTCGGTGCTGCCGACGAAGGCGGCGTTGATGCCTTTGATTCGGTCTGCCGCGCCGGTGATCGTGGCATGCTCGGCGAAGGCCTGCCACGCGTCTTTCGCCTTGCCGAGTTTATCGACGTCACCGTTGGGGATTCGGCCCACTTCTTTGAGCAGTCCTACGACCGCCCCCTCGTCGAGGCCCGGCCCGTTGTCGTTTTTGGCACTGACAGGAAGTGCCATTCCGGAGTCGTAGAGCGGTTCGGAGGCTGTCGGCCGGTCTGGTTCGGGCCCGCTGGTCTTGGCGCGGTTGGAATGCCACCAGTTGTAGCCGTTGGCGGCCAGGACATCGCCGAAGCGTTGCAGCGCGTTGGCCAGGGTGGCGGCGAGGGTTACGATATCGGTGGTGTGCCGATCGTAATCGGCGGTCCACTTCAGCGAGGAATCGTGGTCGCCCGC
>NZ_JBSFRU010000030.1:0-32611 GCF_053589395.1 Nocardia sp. NPDC003345 | reverse complement strand
TCCGATGTTAATAGGGCCCCACCCTCGAGCGGCGGAGCCGCTCCAAAATTACAGCCCCACCCTTCGCGAAGGGGTACATCCAAACCACCTCCGCGAAGGGGTCACCCCGAACTCAAACTTTGCGAACGGGTCATCCCGATTTGACACTTCGCGAACGGGCCACCCCGAACTCACACTTCGCGAACGAGTCACCCCGATCCGACATATCGCGACCGGTCACCCCGACCTCACCTTCGCGAAGAAGCCCCTCCAAAAACTCCAGCCCACCCTCCGCAGAGGGGCGGGCTGGAGTCTCGAAATCTCAACCTTCGTAGAGGGGCAAACTGGTCCCAACCTTCGTGAAGGGCGGGCTCCTACCTCAGCTGTTCCAGTCGCCCAGTCCGTCGCTGCTGCTCATGGTGCCGCCGGTGGTGTTCTGCACGATCACCGCGTCACCCTTCTTGACGTTCTCGTAGAACCATTGCCCGTCCTCGGTGCTGACGTTGAGGCAGCCGTGGCTGGTGTTCTCCACACCCTGCGAGGCGACCGACCACGGGGCGGCATGGACGAAGATGCCGCTGTTGGAGATTCGGGTGGCGTATTCGACGTCGAGTTTGTAGCCCTCGGGGTCGTCGATCGGGACGCCGTAGGTGGAGGAGTCCATCACCATCTCGCGGCGCTGCTCGCCGACGATGTAGGTGCCGTTGGGGGTCTCGTGGTCGGTTTTGCCCATCGAGGTGGGCATGGTGCGCACGACCTCGCCGTTGCGGGTGACCGTGATGGTTTTGGTGTTGTCGTCGGCGGTGGCGATCACCGCGTCGCCCACATGGAAGGCGCTGCGGCTACCGCCGGCTTCCACTACGACATCGGTCTGGCCCGGCCAGAACTCGTTGGGGCGCCAGCGCACCTGCTGATCGCTGCGCCAGTAGAAATGCCCGGGGACCTCGGTCGACGGGGTGATCTTGATGGCGCGTTCGGCGGCCGCCCGGTCTTGCACCGGTTCCTTGAAGTTGATGATGATCGGCTGCGCGATGCCGACCTCTTCCCCTTCGGAGGGGTTGATGGCCGGAGGCGCGAAGTTCGCCTGCGGCGGGCCGGGCTCGGTGACGCCGGCGGCCGAGCCCGAGGGCAGGTTCGGCAGCGCGTAGGCGGGCGCGGTGGCAACCGTGGTGGCGGTGGCGAGCGCGGCCGTCAACAGGACACCCTGCCGGAGCCGGCGCGCAGCCCGGCTTCTGGTCGGCAGCGACCCGGTGTTCTCGGTGACATGCATAGAGTGTTCGTCCGTCCATTTCGACTCTGGAGCGTGCGGGGCCGGTAGGCCGCCGGACGTCCTTCGGAGCACCCCGGCGAGTGTTCGCGGAGTTCTGGTGGAGCACCTCCACACGCCGTGGACTCCCAGATCTTGTCGAAAGGTCGTGCGAGCGCCGCCGGTAGTGGAGTTGTGGAGCGGTCCCGACGGGCGATGGTGCGTCGCGCTGGTAGTGCCCGAACCACACTGGTGCGCCTCCGCTCCGGTTTCCTTCCTACTGCCTTGACGTGTTCGTGACCAATGCTCATTTCTGTTACATAGCTGTGATGCATCAATGGTGGTCGTGGTCACCCTTCGGGCCCCGAGCTACCGGTCCGACCCGGCAATACACCCCCACCCGCGCGTTTCCGGGCCGCCGACGGCCCGGCCCGAAGGAAACGGAATGGTCACGGTCAAACCTGTTCATGACATATATCACCGGATCCCGTCCGGGCCCGGGGCGTCGCGGATCGCTTCGCGCGCGGTCGCACGTGCGCGGACTCACCGAGTCGACGGTCGGGCCGCCATGGTGTATTCATGGCGTGTTGTGCCGAGCAAGGCTGTGGTGCGGTCCGGATTCGATGCGGAGACAGGGTTCGGCGACGCAGCGGGAGGACTGTGCGTGTCTGGATGGACTTCGTCTCGAGTGACGGTGGCGGTTGCCGGAATGGCGGCCGCGGTCGCGCTGACGGTCGCGGGTTGTAGTTCCACGATCGAAGGTCGTGCGCAGCCGGTGAGCGAGACCGGAACCGTGGACGCGGTGGATGTGACCGGGCCGGGGTCGGGGACCACCTCGTCGGCACCGACATCGTCCGCGCCTACCACCACCCCCACCGAGGAGGGCGGCTCGGTGAGCTTCGACGCCGAGGTGGGCGATTGCGTCACGCTGGGCGGCACCACCACCGATGCCGAGATCGAAGCGGCCTCGTGCGGGAGCAACGAGTCGAACTACAAGGTCATCGGCAAGGCCGAGCAGAGTTCGCAGTGTGTCGGTGACGCCGACAACTACTACGCCGAGAGCCGCAACGGTATCGAGATGGGCGCGCTGTGTCTCGATATCGACTGGGTGATCGGCGGCTGTATGGATGTGGGTACCGGCACGACCGGTCCGGAGCGCATCGATTGCTCCGTCACCTCGGCGGTGGACGGGGTGAAGGTCGTCGCCATCGAGGAGAACGCCGACGATGTGAGTGCCTGTGGCACCGGTAGCAGCGGCTATGTCTACACCGAACGGCGCTTCGTGGTGTGCGTGGACGAGCTGTGAGGGTGTGCCGGTAGCGCGGCGACGTATCGGGCGCCGGTGGCGTCCGCCCGCACCGTCAAGGGGACCGACAGAAAAAGAGCGGGCACGTGGCCCGCTCTTTTCCGTTCGCTTCGCTACCGCACTCAGACGGGCCGGAATCCCGATCCGACGCTGTTGCGGCTGTCGATATCGCCCATGATGGTCGACATATTGGTGCCCACCTCGGGGCCGAAGCAGGCGATCGCCAGGTAGGCGTTCACCATGCCGACCAGGGTGGATCCGACGACGACGGGTGCTCCGGAGTCACCCTCCATCACACACATCTGCGACCAGGTCTCCATACTGCTGGCGAATACGTCGCCGTAGGCGATACCGCAGGTGTTGCCGGTGGTGCGGCCTTCCTTGCAGACGATCATCGGGAACTGTGCCGGACCGCCGAGCCCAGTGATGCTGAGGTTGCCGACCCGGTTGACCGGGGTGACCCGGCCCGGATCGAATTCCAGGATGGCGTAGTCCAGTTCCTGGTTGGAATGTACGAACCGGCCCAGCGGCCCGGCGCCGGGATCCTGTTCGGAGTACACCTCGTGTCCAGGGGTTCCGCAGTGGCCGGCGGTGAGTCCCACCAGTCTGCCCGCGCCGTCGTGCCCGATCGTGGTCAGCGTGCACTGAATCGCCATATCGGACATATGGCCGGGCTCGGAGGAGATGATGAGCCCCGATCCTCCACCGAGTACGGGCCGGCCCGGATCGGCTGCCACCGTCCCGGTTCCGAGCAACGCCGAACTCAGCGCGACGGCGAAGACGGCACCGGCCGCCTGGGCGAGTTTCCTGAACATATCCCTCCAGACCTCGAAGCCCGCACGATATCAACGTGTGGCACCTCATCGTGGCAGCAACGGCCGCGACGCGCGCCCCGAGTCACCGATTACCGCCGAGTTCGCTTGTGCCACTGGCGGGTTCGGCTCTCCGGTCGTGCCTTCGGCCGGGCGGTTCCCGCACGCGGTGGATTCCGCGCGAAGTCCGGCCAAGATACCTCCGGAAGAATAGCTTAACGCTATTAATCATCCCGGATTTCGGGTCGCGGGTCGAGTAACAGTCGAATCTCCGTGCCGCGTCGAATGGGTATTTTTCAGGAATACTCTCCGTTATTTAAGTGAACCGTGATTCTTGTCGCAACTAGTCGCGCCCGACGCCTTATCCCCCGCTCAGCTGTATGTTCTTCCAAAATCGCCGGAGACATGTTGGGATACACACCAAGGCGTCTCGGATAACTCGATGGTCACGGCGCGCGGTGATGAACGTCTATGACCGCACTCACGCGTCTATGGTGTGTTCCGCACTACTACGTAGTAAGGTGCCTCAAGCAAACCAGCCGTCGGGGTAGGTAACCGACGTCGAGAGGGGTTAGTCAGTGCAGTCGACCAAGAGTCCACCAACAGGTTCTCGGTTAGGCGGAGCGGTCGAGTGGACGCGGGACTACTGGCGCGACCACCCCAGACGTTCAGTGGAGACGCTCGGCCGCCAGATGACGATGGCCGTCGAAGCGATTACCGAACTCGTCGTGAGTATTTTCCGCGGTCGGTTCCCGGTGAACGAGTTCATCCGGCAGTGCGCGTTCATGGCCAACGTCGCCGCCGCGCCGACCCTCCTGGTGGCCATTCCGATCGGCGTCATCGTATCCATCCAGGTCGGAGCGGTTGCTCAGCAGGTCGGCGCGACATCGTTCATCGGTGCTGCCAATGGCCTCGGCATCATCCAGCAGGGCGCGCCTCTGGTCACCGTGCTGATGATCGCGGGTGCGGTCGGATCCGCGATCTGCGCCGACCTCGGCTCCAGAACCATTCGCGAAGAAATCGACGCCATGAAGGTTATGGGTGTCGATCCGCTGCGCCGGCTCGTCGCGCCCCGGCTCGGGGCGGCAATGCTGGTCAGCGTGCTGCTCTGCGGATTCGTGGTATTCGTCGGATTTCTGACCGGCTACATTTTCAATATTTTCGCCCAGGGCGGCACGCCGGGTTCCTATATATCTACCTTCGCGTCCTTTGCGGTAACGCTCGATCTGTTTGTCGCGCTGTTGAAATCGATGCTGTTCGGTCTGCTCGCGGCAATCATCGCCTGTGATACCGGATTGAACACCCGCGGTGGTCCGGGTGGCGTCGCCAACTCGGTGAATACCGCCGTTGTCATGTCCGCGGTGATGTTGTTCGGAGCTAATGTGATCTTCACCCAGGTGTACAACACTTTGTTCCCCCCGCAGGTGGTGTGAGCCGGTGTCCGCAACCTATGTGCCCCCGCTGCTCAAACCGCTGCAGCAACTGCGAAATGCCGCCGGAGCACCGGTCCAACTGCTGGCCCGGCTCGGACACCAGGTGTTCTTCTTCCTGCGCTCGATCGGCTCGATGCCGTTGGCGTTCAAGCAGTACCCCAAAGAGGTCTGGCGGCTGCTCTCCGATGTCACCTGGGGCAACGGCAACCTCATCGTCGGTGGCGGAACCATCGGCGTTGTTCTCATCCTGAGTGCTTTCGGCGGGATCACCGTCGGCATCCAGGGCCATACCTCGCTCGATCTGCTCGGACTGAGTCCGATCACCGGCGCCATCTCGGCCTTCGCGACCACACGTGAACTCGGCCCGCTGCTCGCCGCGCTGGCTTTCGCCGCTCAGTCGGGCTGCCGATTCACCGCCCAGCTCGGCGCGATGCGTATCTCCGAGGAGATCGACGCGCTGGAATCCGTGGCGATCCGCCCGCTCCCCTATCTGGTGAGTACCCGGATGATCGCCGCGATGATCACCATCCTGCCGCTGTACTGCCTCGGCCTGGCGAGCGCCTACATCTCCTGCTCGCTCACGGTGCAGCTGATCGGCGGTACCGCCAGCGGTACCTACCAGCACTACTTCTACCAGTTCCTGGTCCCGACCGATGTGCTGTATTCGCTGCTCAAAGCGATCGTCTTCGTCGCCATCACCACGTTCATCCAGTGCTACTACGGCTTCTTCGCCTCCGGTGGCCCCGAGGGCGTGGGTGTCGCGGCCGGCCGCGCGATCAAGATGTGCATCATCGTGGTCGTTTTCGCGGACCTCTTCATGACCTTGGCCATCTGGGGTGTCAACCCCGGCATCCGGATCTCGGGGTAGGCAATGATCATCGATCCGAGTGGGCGCGGGCCCACGATGAAGCAATTGCTCATCGCGGGCACCTGCGGCCTTATCGTCTTCGCGGTGGTGCTCGGCTTCCTGATGGCCCGCTACCAGGGCTATTTCGTCGAGAAGGTGCGGGTCACCGCGAATCTCACCACCACCGGTGACGGTCTGCCCGAACAGGCCGACGTGAAATTCCGCGGTGTGCTCGTGGGCGCGGTGAAGGATGTCTCCGTCGCCGCGCAGGGTGAACTGCAGGAGGTGAACATCGAGCTGAAGCCCGAGTTCGCCGACGGTATCCCGGCCACGGTCACCGCCCGGGTGGTACCCAGCAACCTGTTCGCCGTCACCTCGGTGGAGCTGGTGTACAACGGCCCCAGCCAGGATCATCTCGACGAGGGTTCGGAGATCCCGGAGGACCGCAGCCAGGGCACCATCGCGCTGCAGGACACACTGACCACGGTGCAGAACATCCTCGACGCCATCGACCCGATCCAGTTCGGCCGGGTGCTGGGCACGCTGTCCTACGCGCTGGACGGCAGCGGCCGGGTGCCCGGTTCGACCATCGAGCGGCTCGACAACTGGCTCACCTCGGTGGATCAGTCGATTCCGGACCTGGGCGTATTCCTCGACGATATGTCGGGTTCGGTGCATGCCCTCAACGAGTCGGCGCCGGAACTGATGGACGTCCTGGCCACCTCGGTGCAGACGGCGAGCACGATCGCCGACCGGCGTCAGCAGCTGGTCGATCTGATCAGCGGCGCCAGCGGCACCGTCGATTCGGTCAACGACCTGTTCGCCCGTAACCCCAACCTCGGCAAAGAACTGACCGTGGGGATGAACCAAACCTTCGGCGCGCTGGCTTCCAGCCCGTCGTCGATCACCAACGCGATCAGCAACCTGAACACCTCGGCCCGCAAGCTGACGACCACGTTCACCTGGGGACCGCAGCGGCAGATGGTCTGGAACGCGGGTGTCAGCTTCACCCCGTTCAACCCCAACACCGTGGCGGACTGCCCGCGCTACGGCGACCTGGCCGGTCCCAGCTGTGCCACCGCGCCCGCCGTGGCCGACCCCGGCTATCTGCCCGAGCAGATGCAGCCGCGCCGGCTGTCCGGCGCCGAGGGGCTGCCGCCGGTGGTGCCGATCCCGGGTCTGCCGCCGATCCCGGGGATCACCACGGAAACCGGCGCTCCCGCGCCGGCCCAGCCCCCGGCCGGTAACAACCCGTTCTCCGGAACCCCGCTGGAAGGTCTCTTCCCGCAGGGTCTCCCGCAGCTGCCCGGTCTGCCCGGCGCGCCGGCTCCCGCGCCGGCCGCCCAGCCCGGGGAGCAGCCGCAGAACCCGCCCGCGCAGCCCGGTGCTCCGGCGCCGGCGGCGGACAACGGAAACGGCGCCGCCCCGGCGGCCCGGCCGATCACCTACGAGGGCGACGCCGCGGTGGAGACACTGCTCGGCCGCAAGCCGTCGTCCGTGGAGTACCTGATGTTGAGTTCGATCATGGAGGGCGGAACCCTGCGAGTGACCGAGGAGGCCGCCGCGTGAAGGGGGTACGCAAACCGCTGATCGGGTTCGGCCTGTTCGCGATCGTCTCGGTGCTGGTCACCGTGCTGGTGTGGAATACGCTGGCCCGCACCGTCGACGGTGGTACCAAGACCTATTCCGCGATTTTCACCGACGTGCTCGGCCTGCGCGAGGGCGACGATGTCCGGATGGCGGGGGTGCGCGTCGGCAAGGTCGAGAAGATCGAGATCACCGACGACCACAACGCCAAGATCAGTTTCATCGTCCAGGACGATCAGACCCTCTTCGGCAACACCAAAGCGCTGGTCCGGTACCAGAACCTGATCGGCCAGCGCTATGTGGCGCTGGCCCCCGGCTCCGGCGGGGACGCCTCGCAGCTGCCGGAGGACGCGACCATTCCCGTGGACCGCACCGAGCCGTCCTTCGATATCTCGGCGCTGCTCAACGGGTTCCAACCGCTGTTCGAGGTGCTCGAACCCGAGCAGGTGAACCGGCTCTCGGAGACCTTCATCCTCGCGTTGCAGGGTGACCGGGTCTCGCTGAGTTCGTTCATCGCGCAGGCGGCGACCATGGCCACCGATTTCCAGCGTCGTGACGCCATCCTCAGCGATGTGATCACCAACCTCAGCGGTGTGATGGCGGGCCTGGCCAAACGAGGGGACGAATTGGAGACCCTGATTACCCAGACCAGGGCGCTGATCGGCGGCCTGTACGAACAGGGGCAGCAGTTGCTCGGTTCGACCGAACAGATCGCCGACGCCACCACCGCTCTCGTCGGAATGGTCGGCAATATCCAGCCGAAGCTGGAGGCCGTGCAGAATTCGACACGTGACGCTTTGACCCTGTTCCTGGCCAACGGCGCGAAACTGGATCAGGCCGCGATCGACCTGCCCGCAATTCTCGCAGACGCGGGACGCTTCACCTCCGAAGGCGCATACGCGAACGCGTATATCTGCCGGCTGGATGTCTCGCTCTACGGTGTCCTGTTCCCCCGCGGACTGTTCTCGCAGATCGGCGGCAATTCCCAATCGGCGGTGTGCCGGCCATGATGACGAAATTCAAAACCTGGTTCAACAACAATCGCTATTTCGGCCTCGGACTCATCGGGGTCGCCGTGGTGGCGGTCCTGGTACTGGCCTCGAGCGGGTTCCGCAATCTCGGGATCGGCGAACAGTCGATCAAGGCCGAGTTCGTACAGTCCGCGGGTATCTCGATCGGCGATAAGGTCGATGTGGCCGGCGTACCGGTCGGGCGGGTCGCCGACGCCGAACTCGAAGGCGATCACGTTCTGGTGACCCTTCAGGTCAGCAATGACGTGAAGCTGGGGCCGGACGCCCGGGCGGCCATCAAGATGGCCACCCTGCTCGGCGCCCGCTACGTCGACCTGGACCCCGGCGACGGCTCCGGTCTGCCCGACAACCGGATCCCGAAGATCAACACCGCGGTTCCCTACGACCTCGCCGACGTCATCGACAAGGGCACCCCGGAATTCCAGGATCTCGATCCGGGCAAGCTCTCGGAATCGCTGAACCTGTTCAACGAACAGTTGCAGGGCTCCCCGGAGCTCGTCGTGCAGTCGCTGGACAGTATCGGCGCGCTGGCCAAGGTCATCGACAGCCGCAAGGGTGATGTGGAGCAGCTGCTCAAGGACCTCGACCGGGTCACCACCATCCTGGCCGACAACCGCAACAGCGCGCTGCTGATCATCACCCAGGGCGAGGCCATCGCCTCGCGGGTGGTCGAGCGCCAGCAACTGCTGCGCACGCTGCTCGACAACACCGCCACGCTGACCGCCCAGCTGCAGGCGATCGGCGCGCAGAACAACGACCAGTTCAGCGGCACCCTCGACCAGCTCAACACCATGGCCGCGGGTCTGCAGAAGAACAAGGACAACCTGGACCGGCTGCTGTCGATCATGCCGCCGTCGGTGCGTTACCTGGCCAATGCCTGGGGTAACGGCAACTACGCCGAGGTCGGCATCCCGTGGCTGTTCCCGGACAACTGGTTGTGCTTCGCCCAAGTCGCCGAGGGGTGCCAGGGATGAATCCGAAGAAGATCGGCCTCGTGAAGAACGCGGCGAAAGCGCTGGTGATCGGTGTGTCGGCGCTGGCGATCGGTAGTTGCTCGACGGTGAGCAGTGTGGTCGGCGGCGATATGAAGATCACCGCCGATTTCGAGAACATCGCCGGTATGTTCGAGGGCAACCCGATCACCGTGCTCGGGCTCGAGGTGGGCAAGGTCGACAAGATCGTGCCGCACGGCGATCTCATCGAAGTCCATATGACGATCGACGGCGACGTCGAGATCCCGAAGAGCGCGATGGCGGTGGTGATCTCGCCCTCTATCGTCACCGACCGCCATATCGAGTTCACACCGCGCTACGTCGAAGGCGATAAGCTCGAGGACGGCGATCATCTGCCGCTGGAGCGCACCGACGTACCGGTCGAGCTGGATACGATGCTCAAGACCATCGACAAATTCGCGGACGCGCTCAAACCGCAGGAAGGCCAGGAGGGGGTCGGCCCGCTGTCGGGCCGGGTGCTCTACCCGATGCTCAACGGCCAGGGCGAGAAGATGCGCGACACCCTCAACGCGCTGTCCAGCGCGCTGAAGGTGGGCGTCGACAACAAGGACGCCATCTCCAACATCATCATCAAGCTCAACGAGCTCACCACGATGCTGGCCGAGAACGACCAATCGGTGCGCGATTTCAGCAATTACGCCACCCAGATGACCACGATGCTGGCCGAGCAGGCGCCCGGTCTGCAGGGCACGTTGCAACAGCTGTACGACTTCCTGAACAACACCAGTTCGGTCTTCGCGCAGCATCAGGATCAGCTGGTGGACACCCTGACCCGGATGAACACGGTGATCGAGCAGCTGCGGGACAACTCGCGCGGTGTGACCGAGGTCGTCGATGTGGCGCCCATGCTGCTGCAGAACATCCACCGGTCGATGAACTACGAGCAGGGCTACGTCCGGCTGCACGCGCTCATCGGTACCAACCTCGCGGGCGGCGAGATCGTCAGCCTCTTCTGCGAACGGATACAGATGAAGTCCGACGGCTGCCGCACCGGCCGCCCCGAAGACTTCGGACCCGACTTCGGACTCACCGCCGCACTGCTGGGACTGACGAAATGATGCGAACGATCCGACGGGCCCGCCGCACCGTCGCCGCGCTGGCGGCGGCCGGGACCGTACTGCTGGCATCCGGTTGCGGTCTGACCGTGGAGACCATCCCGCTGCCGAAACCCGGCACCGGCGGGGAAACCTTCACCCTGCAGGCGGTGTTCGAGAACGCGCTGAACCTGCCGGATCAGGCCAAGGTGAAGGTCGGCGGTTCCGATGTCGGTGTGGTCACCAATATCGAGACCAAGAACTTCCAGGCCATCGTCGATATGGAGATCCGCAAGGATATCGAGCTACCGGTCGGCACCACCGCGGAACTGCGGCAGGCGACCCCGCTCGGCGATGTCTTCATCGCGGTGTCCAAACCGCCCGCCGGACAGGGCACCGAGCTGCTCGAGAGCGGCGATACGCTGCCCATCGAGCAGACCTCCGCCGGCGCCACGGTCGAGGAACTGTTGCTGTCGGTATCGCTGATGTTCAACGGCGGCGGTATCGCCCATCTGACCCGGCTGGGTACGGAACTGGATTCGATCGTCGGCGGCCGCAGCGACCAGGTGGTGCATCTGGTCAACGAGATCACCGGCGTGGTGTCCAGTATCAACGCCAATTCGGCCCGGATCGACAGTGTGCTCGGAGAGTTCAGCACTCTCGCCGGCACCCTCGACAGCCGTCGCGCCGAACTCGGCCAGGTCGCCGATACGCTCCCGGATATGATCGGCGCGGTCGCCGAGAACAACCGGGCGCTGGGCGATCTGCTCGGCAAGATCGCCACCACCAGCAACGCGCTGGGCGATTTCGCGAAGACCACCGGCGGTGATCTGGCCGGTACCCTCGACAATCTCAACAGCCTGATGGCGGCGCTGGCGGCCACCGGCGACAATTTCGGTGCGCTGATGGACGTTCTGCACGAACTGCGGGATCCGGTGGACGCCACCTTCCGCGGCAGCAGCCTCGCCGCTCAGGTCAATGTCACCAACCTCGATATCGCCATGCTCACCGCGCCCGGGACCAGCCATTTCTACGATGTGCGTGATCTCCAGGACTTCGCGGGCAGCCTCATCCAGATCCTCCAGGTAGTGCAGTACCGGGTGGGAGGCCAGTGATGCTCAAGAACCACAAGATCCTGCTGTCCAATATCGGGCTGGTCCTGGCACTACTCATCGGCGGAACCTATCTGCTGGTCAACGTGATGCGGGTGAATCCGCTGCGCAGCACATACACGGTCGTGGTGAACCTGGACCGCTCCGGTGGTCTGCAGCCCGGTAACGATGTGACCTTGCGCGGATACCGGGTGGGCGAGGTGAGCTCGCTCGAACTCGTCGGCGACGGCGCCGGGATCCAGGCCGAAGCCGAAATCGATTCGCGGTACGACATTCCGGTGGACACCAAGGTCGCCGTGCAGGCACTGTCCGGTGCGGGCGAGCAGTACATCGATTTCCGGCCCGCCACCGACCAGGGCCCGTTCCTCACCGACGGTTCGGAGATCACCTTCGATCCGGAGCGGGTGAGCACCCCGGTGCCGATCTCGTCGGTGCTGGAGAACTCCAGCGACCTCATCGCCCAGGTGAACCCGGAACATTTCGCGGTCATCCTGAACGAGCTCGATATCGCGCTCAGCGGCGGCCCCGACCAGCTGCGCTCGCTGATCGAAGGCGTCAGCCTGGTTTCCGCGGGGCTGGAGTCGCTGCTGCCGCAGACCACCAATCTGATCGCCAACCTGCGCACCATCGCCTCCACCACCTCTCAGGCCCAGCCGGACCTGGGTACCCTGACGGCGAATTCGCAGGTACTGTTCGACCAGTTCAACAAGGCGAATGCCGAGCTGATCAATGTCCTGGACCAGGCGCCGGGTCAGTTCGCCAGCGTGACCGCGACACTGGACACCACCAGTGATCCGATCACCGCGCTGACCAACAATTTCGTCGCGGTCACCCGCGCCGCCCAGTTGCGTACCCCCGCGCTGGCCGCGCTGTTCCCCGCGCTCGAACAGGGCGGCGCGGCACTCGGGGTTCCGGCCCACGACAACGAGTTCCACACCATCCTGGATATCTGGTTCCGGCCCTTCTGCCAGTACCAGTCCACGCCGGTGAAGACCCAGGTCGTCCAGGACGGCACCATTCCGATGTGGAACTACTGCGATAACCCGCCGCCCGGGCAGCAGATCCGTGGTGCGGTCAACGCGCCGCGGCCGAACATCCCGGACAACGGTGCGTCACTCCCGCCGGGGGTGGATCCGAACGAACGTACGCTGCCGCCCGTGAAGTAGCAGAGACCGGTCGTCCGGCGCCGGGTGCGACGGTGCATACTCTCGCAGAGATGCCCGCCACACCCGGCGGTCGTTTTCCGACCGGTAGATTACGGCGCGTCTCCAGCCGCGCCGGGAAGGTGTGAACAGTACAGATGTCCACAGAAAAACCCGTCTCCGACCCCTTGGAGCCGGAAGGCACTGGTGTGCCAGCGGACGCCGCGGCTGAGCACACCGCCTCCGGTAGCGAGACAACGAAGAAGACGGCCGGCGACGACGCCGCGGAATCCGGTTCCACGGATACGGCCGACGCCACCGAGAAGATCGAGAAACCCGCCGCGGACCCCGACGCCACCGTGAAGGCCGGCTCGGATGTCACGGAGAAGATCGACTCGGACGCCACCGCCGCCGCGCCGGAATCGGACGGCGGGGACGATGCCACCGTCACGCTCGGAAAGTCCGGAACCGCCGACAAGGATGCCGACGCCGCCACGGCATCGGAGTCCGGTGACAAGGACGAGACCGCCGCGGACGACGAGGCCGGCAAGTCCGAGACCGCCGGCCGTCGGTTCCCGGTGCCCGCGCTGGCCGGTTTCGCGGTACTGCTGGTCGCCGCCGTGGTCGCGGTCGGAGTGTTCTTCTTCCTCGCCGGCGACCGCCAGGAGGAATTGGATCGCCGCGCCGCGGCCACCAAGGCCGCCTGCGATTTCGGGAACAGTTTCGCCACCTACAGCGGCGACAAGGCCGATGACTACATTTCCCGGCTGGATCAGGGCGCCACCGGTGAATGGAAGAAACTGGTCTCCGAGATCGGGCCCGAACTGAAGACGCGGTTCGCCGAGACCAAGGTCAATTCCACCGCCGCCGAGGTGCAGTGCGGCTATGAATCCGGCTCCGACGACAACGCCCGGGTGGTGCTGGTGATCGACCAGCAGTTCACCACCGCGAGCGCCCAGCCGCAGCAGCCGCCGGGCCGGGTCAAGGTCGCCGCCAACGTCGATATGGAGAAGATCGACGGCACCTGGCTGGTGGCGAAGTTCGACACCCCGATGATGCAGCAGTAACCGGGCCGCGAGACAGACGAGAAGCGAGGACTCGAAGCTATGGCGAAGAACGAGACCGCGGCGGCCCGGGATTCCGACGGCAAATCCGGACTGCTGCCGATGGTGGCCGCTTTCGCGGCGGGTGTGGTGCTGGTGGCACTGGTCGTCGCGAGCGTGGTGTATTTCCGCGCCTATCAACAGAACCAGGGCGAGCTGAACGCGCAGAACGAATCCACCAAGGCCGCCTGCGATTTCGCGCAGGCCACCAATACCTATGACTACCAGGGCGATCTGGACGGTTTCATGACCGCCATGAAGGACGGCGCCACCTCCGACGTCGTACAGTCGCTGGAGCAGAACTGGGATGTGCTGCGCCAGCTGCTCACCGAATCGAAGGTCAAATCCTGGGTCGACGATTCGACGTGCGGTTTCCAGTCCGGTGACGAGAAGTCCGCGAAGGTGCTCGTCAATATCGGCCTGATGAAGACCAACGCAGTGACCCCGGAACCGAAACGCCAGGACATCGCGGTGGTCGCGGGCCTGGAGAAGGACGGCGACCGCTGGATCGTCAACAAGTGGGAATTGGCGATGTTGCAGGGCATGGGCGCCGAGGGCGGCGCCCCGGCACCCGCCGGCCCCGCACCCGCCGCACCCGAAGGCGGTCAGCCGGTTCCGGAACCCGGCAACTGATTCCGAAGTAGTGCCTGCGTATTCCGGCGGTGGCTCGAACCACCGCCGGAATACTGCTTTGCAGCGATTTGCGGTGCAATTCGGCCGATGGGCCGCCAATGGCTGACCGATATCGCGGTCAGGTGCCCTCGCCCGGTGCCCGGTTGTAGGCGTCGACCGTTGCTTTCGAAGTCGAGGAGTCTTGTAACACCAGCTCCCAAGGCCCGGTGTTCACCTCGAAGTCCTTGCCGAATCCGACCCACTTTCCGGCCATCCGGGTGCCGGTCAACTCGATGAGCAGCTGGATCGAGCCGTGGTACCGAGCGCCTCGGTAGTACCCCCCCGGCGCGGTGTTCTCACTCCAGGTTCCGGTGCACACGTTTCCCCCCGCGCTCAGGTCCATCTCGAGCAATGACGAAGACGAGCCCGGCAAACTACGCACCGTCAGGCGATCATCGTGCTGTAGCACCACTACGTAGTGAGCTGCGGTGAATGTCGCATCGCGACCGCTCGAATAGTACTCGTACCGCGACAACCACACACCGGCATACGAGCCGGGTAGGCGGGCGCGCCCGCTGCTCGGTGCTGCGGTCCGCTGGCGGGGGTCGATATCACCGATGGCCGATTCGACGTTCTGGCTACCGTCGGGACCGGACAGGCTACGGCCTGCCATTACCGATCCGAATCCGAGTGTCTCGATGGGTAGTCCTATGACCTTCTCCAATGCCCGCGCGTGCGACGGACGTGGATTCAGGGTGCGGCCGGCCTCCCAGCGCTGCACGAGTCGTTTGGTCGCACTGACGCAACCGGCTTCCCGCAAGGCACGTGCAAGGTCGTCCTGACTCATCAGGCGGGCGTTCCGAGCTGCGCGGAGCGCGGTGTTCGGCGTGGTTCCCATGTCACGACGGTAGCTGTTGGACGCCTAAATGTCGCCCCGAATAGGTACAGATCGACGCCTCGGGAGTCGTCGGATGGTCCGTGGTCGAGCAGCAATCTGGATCCGGCCCCGCTGCCGGGTCGACCCGGCTTCCCCGGCAGCGGGTGCAATCCACTCTTCGGGAGCCGGGTGCAAGGGGTGAGCAGTGACCGTGGACGAGCCCAGGGCTGTCGCGTTGATACGCCGAGACATCCAGGGGCCAGGGATGGATCTTCACAGGGTGGCCCGGCGTCACGGATACCAGCTGGTATGGACGGTATATCTCGACACCGGTCCCTTGGTGTCCGCACTGATCGTGACCGGTGTCGTCATGGAGCACAACGCGAACGCGGTTGTGGTCCCCTCGTTCGAGCATGCCGAATCGGTGCGGCATGCGATCACCGATCTCGCCGAACTCGTTACGCCCATACAGGTCTACCCGCGCGGGTATCGATGGCCGATCGTCGAACTGTGAGCGGTGCCGACCTTGCCCTTGTCGCGCTGGTCATTGGGCTGACCTGGCTCACCGTGATCCTGTTCCAGGAGTGATACGACGTCTCCGAGGTTGCCCGGTGCGGGATTCCTGGGCGCCTCCGGCGGTGGGTCGAGCCACCACCGCCGGAGGCTATTCAGGCGGTCTTCGTAACAACTACTGACGCGACAACAGCGCGCGCACGCCGGCCGAAGCCGATCAGAACAGGTGCAGCGGCGCTGTTGTCGCGTAGTCGACGGCCGGGACGACCGTCGGTTCCGCAGCCTTCCCTGCTGCCGCGGAGGTCTGTGGGGGTATCGGGCGGGCTGCGGGGGAGCCTGCGCCGGAACGGTTCCCGGCGGTGGCCGCGGCCTTGCGGGCGGCGGAACCGGCCAGGGCGTCGGCCTGTTCGTTGAAGTAGTTGCCGACGTGGCCGCGTACCCAGCGGAAACGCACCGGGCCGGGGCGCGAGGAGATGGCGTGATCGATATCCCGGATCAGTTCCAGGTTCTTCACCGCGCCACCACTGGCGGTGCGCCAGCCGTTGTTGCGCCAGTTCGGCAGCCATTCCGAGGCGCATTTGATGGCGTACAGCGAATCGCTCTCGATCAGGAGCGGGTCGGGGCCGGGGTGGGCGCGAATGGCCTCCAGGACCGCGCGTAGTTCGGCGATCTGGTTGGTACCTGTTGCCGCGCCGCCGCTCTCGGCGCCGCCGGCGTGGTCGACCCACGCCCAGCCGATCGCCCCGCCGGGGTTTCGCAGGCACGATCCGTCGGTACTCACGATGATCATGGCAGTACCCTACGCATGGCGGCCGACAAGGTCCGTACCGTGGAACTCTTCGATCGCGGCGCGCAGTCGCGCTTCGGTGCGGCGCAGGGCGGCCCGTAGCAGCGCCGCGCGCGGCCGGCCGACCAGCAGGGCGGAGAGCCCGCTGCGGTCGGCGTAGTCGAGTTCGCAGCTGAGTACGGATCTGCCGCGGCCGAGCGGGTCGAAACGCAGGGTGAGCCGGGCCGAGACCGGGCCGCTCAAGGTGTAGCCGAGTACGGCGTCCTGGCGGTGTTCGGTGACCTCCCAGGCAAGGGTCGGCCGCCACGGGCCGAACCGGTAGGCGATGTCGTAGCGTGCGCCCAGACCGTGGTCGTTGTCGCCGCGGGGGGTGATATCCCTGGCGCCCGCCAGCCAGTCCGGGACGGACAGCGGATTGTCCGCATAGGCGAAGGCAACGGTGATCGGCGCCGTCACATCGCTTGCGTATTTGATGAAGCCCACGGGCCCTCCCTCCACGGCTGCCCGATAAAAGTACTATAACTTTCCGTTTTATTTCGGACACTGGGAGATTCGATAGCCGATGGACACCGGTTGTGATGTATTGCCGATCGGCCCGGTGACGGTATCAGGCCAGGTGACAGGCCGACCGCCAATGATTACCCGATCTGTACGGAGATAAGCGTCACAATCTGCCGCCATCTGCCCGGGTGGACAGCTTCCACCAGAGGTTTCGGGGATCGGGGCGGGGGTACTTTTCACCCGCCGGCGGGCGCCGTACTCGACTGCCGTGCGCAGGCACCCCGGCCAACGACGTCCGGCTGTCGCGGACCCGGTGTGACGCTCGCCGGCCTTGCCGAAAGGCCGGCTCCGCACTCCGCCGGCATCGGCTCCGTCAGGCGAAGGATCCCGGTTCGCGGCCCTTTCCCGGTGGTCCGGCGAACGCCTGCGCGAGAGTGAGCCATTCGGCCGCGTCGGCTCCGGTGGTGCGCAGCGCCAGATCGCCGGGATGGCGTCGCTGGGTGACGAGCAGGCAGAAGTCGAGGGCCGGTCCGGTGACCCGCTGCGCCGCGTCCTCCGGGCCCCATGTCCACACCGCCGCCGACGGCCCCGTCAGCTCGACCCGGAATTCCTCGGCGGGTGCCGGCAGGCCGCGCACGGAATAGGCGAAATCCCGGGTCCGCACGCCGATATGGGCCACGGCCCGCAACCGGTCCGAGGGTTCGCGGCGGACGCCGAGCGTATCGGCGACATCCTGACCGTGCGCCCAGGTCTCCATCAACCGTGCGGTGGCCATGGATCCCGGCCGCATCGGTGGCCCGAACCAGGGGACCGACGCGGCGCCGGGAACGGCCCGCAACGCCTCGACCAGGGCGGCCCGGCCGCGGCGCCAGCGGTCCAGTAGTTCGGGGGCCGGAGACGCGGCGGCGATCGCGGCGGCCTCGTCGACGAAGGTGTCCACTCGTGCCGCAGCCGCGGTCAGCAGTTCGGTGAAGGCGGTATCTCCGGTGCGGGCGTCGGTGGCGGCCAGCGTCGCCACCTCGTCGGTCCAGGCGAGGTGGCCGATCTGGTGCGTGATGGTCCAGCCTTCGGCCGGGGTCTGCCGGGCCCAGTCGTCCGGCGGCAGGCCGGCCACGAGACCTTCCAGTTCGGCGCCTTCCGCGTCGAGATCGCGCAGGAGCGCGTCCAGGTCGGCCATCGTCTTCTCCTCTGTCACGCACCGCGGCCGGTGCCCTGCCAGCATCGCAGCGCACCCGGAAAAATACAAGCACGCATGCTTGTATTTCGCGCGGCCGACTGGACACCATGCGCGACCGGAGAGGACTACCAGCCGAAGAGCAGCAGATGGGTGGCGCCGACCAGCAGCCCGAGGGCCGCGCCGTGCAGATAGAGCAGCCAGGCGTCCTGTTCCACCGAGGCGTAGAACATCTCCATGAACTCGCCGGGGGTCAGCTGCTGGAGTTTGCGGGCGGCGAACTCGTCGATCTTCTCCGCCTGCTCCTGGATGAACTCGGCGTCCTCCACGAGTGAGGGCGCCAGACCCACCGCGGCGCCGGCCGCGCCCACCTTCAAATTGTCGAACTGCCGCCGGCCGAAGGCCGCCCGCACCACCGAGGTGGTCCGGCCGAGCTGACGGTGGATCTCATCGGAGATGAGCTGTTCGAGCAGGATCCGGGTCTTGTCGCCGTTCGGGCCGTTGAGCAACTCGTCGGACAGGTTCGGCAGGGTCAGCACCTGGTAGGCGAGGATATGCGCCAGATCCGTCGCCGCCTGCGGCTGGCGTTTGGCCAGCAGCGCCTGTTTCCACAGGTACTTGTAGCGGGGCTGGGGGTCACCGGGGGTGAACACCACCCGGATGGCGATGATGTTCACGATCACGCCGATCGCCGCCGAGACCAGCAGCACGATCACCCAGGCCGGGACCCATCCCCATACCGGGATGTCGTGGTGGATATGCAGATAGAGCGCCAGCAGCAGGCCGAACGGCGCACCCAGCAGGCCGACCCGGACCATGAACTTCAATTCCGGGGCCGCGATGGTGGTGGTGAGGTCCTTCAGGATCTGCGGATTGTCCTGCAGATACCGGATCACGAACCCTTTGACGTCGATGAGCTGATCGACATTGTCGCCGAGTGAGGCGAACGCCCGGCGCGCCAGTTCCGGCATCTCGCGCTCGACGCGCTGATAGATGAGCTGGCGCATGGCCCGCGGCAGGCTCTGCCACAAATCCGGGTTCTCCCGGTTCATCACCTCGTCGACAATCGTCTTCACCTGTTTGCGGGCGAGAGCGGCGACGTAATCGGCTATTCCCTCGAGATCCAGTTCGTGAATGAAATCCCGCGGACTGCCGATCCGCATCAACGCCTTGTCGACACAGATACTGGCCATTTTCTCGGCACGCGCCGGGATGAAACCCTGGAAGCCGAGCCGGGAACCGTCCTCGGAAAAGGTCGGCAGTACCTGCACCCGGCGGGGCAGATACGGGTAGAGCACATCGAGGCCGGGAATCCGGACGCCGCGGAACAGCAGCGGCCAGAAAAGCATCAGCACGCCGGTCCAGTTGGTGAGCCAGCCGGCCGCGGCGCTGAAAATGGGGAAGCTGACCAGATCCACCACGAATTTGGTCTGACCGGTGAATTCCTCCCAGTTGATCAACACTCCGGACGAGAGTGTGATCATCGCGCGCTCCCCCTCGGGCCGGATTGTGAATCGGAGATCATCACATTGTCACCGGCCCGTCCCGGGTGTCAATCAGCGCCACCCGCCGCCGTGGACGCCGCACAGGAATAGGGTGCCGATATGACCAACCCGCCGCCCGCCCCGGTGCTCACCGAATTCCTCGACGCCCTTCAGGCCGGACGGCTCGAAGTCATCGATCTCACGACTCCGCTGAGCAGCGCCACCCCCGCGCTGCGCCTGCCCGCCCCGTTCGCCAATCTGATCGACTTCGGGCTCGAGGAGGTCAGCGCCTATAACGAGCCCGGGCCCTTCTGGCGGCACAACAACATCCACACCGGCGAACATATCGGCACCCATCTCGACGCCCCGGTGCACTGGATCACCGGCCGCGACGGCGACGACGTCTCGCAGATCCCGGTGCGGCGGCTCATCGGGCAGGCGGCGGTGCTCGACCTCACCGCACGGGTCGCGGCCGACCCCGACTATCTGCTCACCGTCGCCGATGTCGAAGAGTGGGAGGGTCGCCACGGCCGCCTCACCGCCGGGACCTGGCTGCTGCTGCGCACCGGCTGGGAGGCGCGCGGTGGCTCCGAGTCCGAGTTCCTCAACACCGACGACACCGGCTCGCATACCCCGGGCGTGGCCGTCGAATGCGCCCGCTGGCTGGCCACCGAACGCGATATCACCGGCCTGGGCGTGGAAACGGTGGGAGTGGACGCCGGACTGGCCGGGGGATTCGATCCCGCCTTCCCCGTGCACCACTTCTTCCTCGGTAACGACAAGTACGGCCTCACCTCGCTGCGTAATCTCGGCCGCCTGCCCGCGACGGGGGCGATGCTGGTGGTGAGTCCGCTGCCGATCGTGGGCGGCACCGGCAGCCCGTCGCGCGTACTGGCCGTCACCGGCGCGGACCTGTGACGGCCGGCCGGGAGACCGACAGCTCGCCGGCGGCCGGCGAGGGCGCGGCCGTCTACGGTCCCACGGTCGCCGATGTGGTGGGCCGCGCGCTGGCCGACCTCGGTGCGGGGCACTGTTTCGGGGTCGTGGGCAGCGGCAACTTCGTGATGACCAACGCACTGCGCGTGGGCGGGGTGCCGTTCACCGCGACCCGGCACGAGGGCGGCGCCGCCACCATGGCCGACGCGTACTCGCGGATGTCGGGTCGGGTCGGCGTGGTCTCGGTGCATCAGGGTTGCGGGCTCACCAACGCCGTCACCGGGATCGGTGAGGCCGCCAAGAGCCGGACGCCGATGATCGTGCTCGCCGCCGACAGTCCCGCCGCCGCGCTGCGGTCCAACTTCCGGGTGGACCAGGACGCGCTGGTCCGCAGTGTGGGAGCGATTCCCGACCGGGTGTACTCGGGGCAGACGGTGGTCGCCGATGTGACGCGGGCCTATCGCACCGCCGTCACCCTGCGGCGCACGGTGGTGCTGAATATCGCCATCGACGTCGCCGCGGCCCCCGCGACCGTCACCGGGCCGATAGCCGCGACGGTGGCTCCGGCGCGGGTGCGGCCGGATTCCGGATCCGTGACCCGCCTCGCCGAAGCCCTGCGGACGGCCCAGCGTCCGGTATTCGTGGCCGGCCGCGGCGCCCGCGGCGCCGGCCCGGTGCTCGCCGAACTCGCGCGAGAATGCGGCGCGCTGGTGGCCACCTCCGCCGTGGCCAACGGCCTCTTCGCCGGGGACGAGTTCGGTCTGGGCATCTCCGGCGGGTTCTCCACCCCCGTCGTGGCCGAGCTCATCGCGGCCGCCGATCTCATCGTGGGCTGGGGATGCGCGCTGAACATGTGGACCATGCGGCACGGCCGGCTGATAGGTCCCGAGACCACGGTCGTGCAGGTCGACGACGATATCGACGCGGTCGGCGCGCACCGCCCGGTCGGCTTCGGGGTGATCGGCGACTGCGGCCTGACGGCCGAGGACCTACTGGCGCGGGTCCGCGGGTCCGGGCCGGTGACCGGCTATCGCACCCCGGAGGTCGCCGCGCTGCTCACCGAGGCCGGCCGCTGGCGCGACGTGCCGGTCGAGGACACCTCCACCGGCGAGCGGATCGATCCGAGGGTGCTCTCGATCGCGCTCGACGGACTGCTGCCGGCCGAGCGCGTAGTGGCGATCGACTCCGGGAACTTCATGGGCTACCCGGCGACCCATCTGGAAGTGCCGGACGAATTCGGTTTCTGTTTCACCCAGGCCTTCCAGTCCATCGGGCTGGGCCTGCACACCGCCATCGGCGCGGCCTTCGCCCAACCCGGCCGGCTACCGGTGCTGGGTGCCGGCGACGGTGGTTTCCTGATGTCGGTGGCCGAACTGGACACCGCGGTACGGGCCGAGTTGCCGCTGGTGGTGATCGTGTACAACGACTCCGCCTACGGCGCCGAGGTCCACCATTTCGACGACGCCGACTACACCACGGTGACCTTCCCGGAAACCGATATCGCCGCGATCGCGGCGGGATTCGGCGCCACCGGGATCACGGTGCGCACGGTCGACGATCTCGCCGGTGTCCGCGACTGGCTCGCGGACTATTGCGCGACGGGACGAGGGCGGCCGCTGGTGATCGACGCGAAGATCAGCACCGACGGCGGCGCGTGGTGGCTGGCGGAGGCATTCGCCGGGCACTGACCGGTGCCCGGGACCGGTCGTCGTCGCCGGAACCCGTTGCGGTTCACCGGAACTCGAACCCCGGGATCGGCCCGGGATCAGTGGATCGATGCCGCGGGGGTTCCGAGGGCGACCGGCTGGCTGCGCAGTCCGCGCAGGACCGGGCTCGCGACGCGCCGGGGAGCACCGGCGGCGGCGATATCGGGAACGCGGCGCATGAGCTCTTCTATGGCGACGGTGGCCTCCATCCGGGCCAGAGTGCTGCCGATGCAGTAATGGACACCGGCCCCGAAGGCCGGCCGGTCCTGTGTATTCGGGCGGTCGAGCCGGAAATCGTCCGGGTCGGGGAACTGCCGCGGGTCGCGATTGGCCGAGCCGACCAGCGGTAATACGTACGCCGGGAGAAATTCGCGTACAAGCCGTGAACCGCCGGAAATTCGCCTTCGGCGAACACGTCGCCCGGCGCGGAACAAAGGCAAACCTCTCGAAGTTGAGTGCGAGTAGCTCAAGTATTGGAGGTTGCGTTCGTGAGTACACCCCAGAATCTTCCGGTGCTGTTCCTGACCGATCCCATCGTGCTGCCCGGCATGGTCGTGCCGATCGAACTGGACGAATCCGCACAGGCGGCGATCGACGCCGCACAGGCCGGGAAGACCGAAGCCGTCCTGCTCGCCCCCCGCCTCACCGAGGGTTACGCCTCCTACGGCGTGATCGCCACCATCGAACAGATCGGCCGGATGCGCGGCGGCACTCCGGCCGCGGTGCTGAAGGCGGAACGGCGCGCGAAGATCGGGCACGGTGTGACCGGCCCCGGCGCCGCGCTGTGGGTGGAGGCCGAACCGGTCGACACTCCCGCCGCCGACGGTCGCACCCGCGAACTCGCGGCGGAGTACAAGAAGCTGGTCGTCTCGGTGCTGCAGCGTCGCGAGGCGTGGCAGATGGTCGACGCGTTCAACCAGCTCACCGACCCCTCGGCCATCGCCGATACGGCCGGCTACGCCGCCTACCTCTCCACGGAACAGAAGCGTGAACTGCTGGAGACCCCGGATGTGACCGCCCGGCTGAACCGGCTGATCGAATGGACCACCGCGCATATCGCCGAGGCCGAGGTCACCGAGAAGATCGGTGACGAGGTCCGCGAGAATATGGAGAAGAGCCAGCGCGAATTCCTGCTGCGTCAGCAGCTCAACGCCATCCGCAAGGAGCTCGGCGAGGACGAACCCGACGGCGCCGACGACTACCGCACCCGGGTCGAACAGGCCGACCTGCCCGATGCCGTACGGGAGGCGGCGCTGCGCGAAGTGGGCCGGTTGGAGCGGTCCAGTGATCAGAGCCCGGAAACGGGCTGGATCCGGACCTGGCTCGATACCGTGCTCGAACTGCCGTGGCAGGTCAAGACCACCGACTCCACCGATGTGGCGGCGGCGCGGGCCGTGCTCGACGCCGACCACCACGGGCTGGACGAGGTGAAGGACCGCATCGTCGAATACCTGGCGGTCCGGGCCCGGCGCGCGCAGCGCGGACTGGATGTCGTGGGCGGGCGCGGGTCCGGTGCCGTGCTGGTGCTGGCCGGACCGCCCGGGGTCGGCAAGACCTCGCTCGGGGAATCCGTGGCGCGGGCGCTGGGCCGTGAGTTCGTGCGGGTCGCCCTGGGCGGCGTGCGCGACGAGGCGGAGATCCGCGGACACCGCCGCACCTATGTGGGCGCCATGCCCGGCCGGATCGTGCGGGCCGTCAAGGAGGCCGGTTCGATGAACCCGGTGGTCCTGCTCGACGAGGTCGACAAACTGGGCGCCGATTTCCGCGGCGACCCCGCGTCGGCACTGCTCGAGGTGCTCGACCCCGCCCAGAACCACACCTTCCGCGACCACTACCTGGATATGGACCTCGACCTGTCCGACGTGCTGTTCCTGGCGACGGCCAATGTCATGGACACCATCCCCGGCCCGCTGCTGGACCGGATGGAAGTGATCACGGTGGACGGCTACACCGAGGACGACAAGGTCGCCATCGCCCGCGAATTCCTGCTGCCGCGGCAGCTGGAACGTAACGCGCTCACCGCCGACGAGGTGCGGGTCACCGATGCGGCGCTGCGCGAGATCGCGGCCGACTACACCCGCGAAGCGGGGGTGCGGCAGATGGAACGCTTGATCGCGAAGGCGCTGCGCAAGGCCGCGACCCGGCTGTCCGAGGCCGGCACGGAGGAACCGGGTGGTGACGCGGACGCCGCTGTCGAGGCCGGTACGGGCGCCGGGACGGCCCTGGTCATCGATATCGCGGACCTGAAGGATTACCTCGGACGGCCGCGCTTCACCCCGGATTCGGCCGAACGCACCGCGGTTCCCGGGGTCGCGACCGGACTCGCGGTGACGGGCCTCGGTGGTGACGTGCTCTATATCGAGGCCAACACCGCCGAAGGCGAACGCGCCCTGACCCTCACCGGTCAGCTGGGTGACGTCATGAAGGAATCCGCGCGGATCGCGCTCACCTATGTGCGGTCGCATCTGGGCGAGATCGGTATCGAATCCGCTGTGCTGGACCGCAATCTGCACGTCCACGTCCCGGCGGGCGCGGTGCCCAAGGACGGGCCCTCGGCCGGTGTCACCATGGTCACCGCGCTGGTGTCGCTGGCGCTGGGGCGCCCGGTGCGCTCGGATGTCGGGATGACCGGTGAGGTCACGCTGAACGGCCGGGTCCTGCCGATCGGCGGGGTGAAGCAGAAACTGCTGGCGGCCCAGCGGGCCGGACTGAAGACGGTGTTCATCCCGGCGCGCAACGAACCGGATCTGGACGACGTCCCCGCCGACGTGCTGGCCGATCTCGACGTCCGGCCGGTGGGCGATGTCGCCGAGAT
The DNA here is from genome assembly GCF_053589395.1 of Nocardia sp. NPDC003345. NCBI lineage: Bacteria > Bacillati > Actinomycetota > Actinomycetes > Mycobacteriales > Nocardiaceae > Nocardia > Nocardia sp. NPDC003345. The sequence goes on along the minus strand of NZ_JBSFRU010000030.1, from coordinate 7,561 downwards.
CCTGGCGTACGCCATCGAACCGGTCCGGGAAGCGGATCTGGACGGGCGGCCCCTGGCGGTCAGCGCCTGATCCGCCGAAAACAGCGGGCCGCGGCCGAACCGGAAACGGTTGCCGCGGCCCGCTTTCGCGTCCGTGTTCCCGGTCGTTACCGTCGCGCACCCATCCGTACCGGCAGGCCGGCCGAATTCCGTCCAGCAATGTTCGCAGCGCGGCCGTTCGGGTCGTCCTGGCCGGAAAGTGATGGAATTCCATGAAGCGCATACAGCGTGTGGTGCTACTGGCGGCGATCTCGTCGACCGCGCTCCTGGGCACGACGGGGTGTTCGGGCGAGGAGAGTTCCGCCGACGCGCCCGCTTCCGCGAGCAGCGCCCCGCAGACCTCCGGGGCCGCCGACGATCCCGCCGCCGGTCTCGTGGGAGCCGGTTGCGCCGAGTACGCCGCGCAGGTGCCCTCCGGCGCGGGCTCGGTCGGCGGAATGGCCCAGGATCCGGTCGCGGTGGCGGCGTCGAACAATCCGATGCTGAAAACCCTGGTCCAAGCGGTGTCCGGGCAGCTCAATCCGCAGGTGAACCTGGTGGATACGCTCAACGGCGGAGAGTTCACGGTTTTCGCGCCGGTCGATTCGGCATTCGGCAAACTCGACCCGGCGGCCGTCGAAGGTCTGAAGACCGATTCCGCGGCTCTCACCGATATCCTCACCTATCACGTGGTGCCGGGCCGGATCGAACCCGGTGATATCGCCGGCGACCACACCACGGTGCAGGGCGCCCCCGTGACGGTCACCCGCACCGGCGACGATATCGAGGTCGGTGGCGCGTCGGTGATCTGCGGCGGCGTGCAGACCTCGAACGCCACGGTCTACATGATCGACGGGGTGCTCATGCCGCCCGCGTGAGCGATTCGTGCCCGCCCGCCTGCCCGGTGGACCAGACTGAGCCCATGATGCGCCGGGACCGTCACAGTGACCTGCACTACAACCGGTTGTTCGAACCCATCCCCGGCGACGGGGGCGGCGAACACCTTGCCATGCAGTGGAGGGCACGATCATGACGAACTGGCCGGATTCCGGCTCCGGCCCGATCCGTCTCCGGGATGCCGGGCCGGAGATCGGCGACGGACCCGAGGTTTGTGCGGCCCGCCCGGCGGGCCACGACGACCGGGCCACCGCCCGGCGTCACGCCGAACTCCTGCAGGCCGCCGGGAGCGGTGACCGTGAAGCGTTCACCGACTTCTACCGGGAGACCAGCCCCCGGGTGTTCGGGCTCGCGCGGCGGATCCTGCGCAGCCCGGCCGCGGCCGAGGAGGCCACCCAGGAGGTGTACCTGCAGGTCTGGTCCGCGGCGGCACGCTACGACCCGGCCCGGTCGAGCGCGATCGGCTGGTTGATGATGATCACCCACCGCCGCGCGGTCGACCGGGTCCGGGCCGAGGAGTCGGCCACCGGGCGCGAGATCGTTTACGGGCACACCCATCTGGGCCGGGACCACGACATCGTCACCGAAACCGTGCACCAGCGGCTGGACGAGGCGGCCGTCCGGGACTGTCTGGACGTGCTGACCTCCACGCAGCGGGAGGCGGTCGCACTCGCCTACTACAGCGGGCGCACCTACCGGGAGGTCGCCGACCAGCTGGAATCGCCACTGCCCACCATCAAGAGCCGTATTCGTGACGGTCTGAAACGGCTCCAGAACTGCCTATCAGGGGTTGCCTCCGATGCCTGACACCTCACCACCCGATTCGCCGGGTGGCCACAGCGACCTGATGGATCTGGCTGTTCCGTACGCCCTCGACGCCGTATCCGGCGACGAGAGCGCCGAGATCGAACAGCGGGTGCGTGCCGCCGATCCGGAAACCGTCCGGAGTTTCGACGACACTGTTCACGAGGTCCGGGAGGCCATGGCAGCGCTGTCGGTACTCGACGCGCAGGCGCCGCCGGTCCATGTGGAAGCCCGGATCCTGGCGGCGCTCGACACGCTGCCCGGAGCCCGTTCGGACGTGCGCACCGGCGCGCGCGCCGACGTGTCGCCGGGAGCTATCTCCGGAGCCGGCGCCACCGTGTACGAGGGGGCCGACGATCTGGCCCGGGCCCGGCGGCGCAGGACGATGCGACGGCTCGCGGCCGCCGCCGCGGCGGTAGTGGTCGCGGTCGGCGTCGCGGTCGGTGTAGGTGTGTTCGAGGGGACCGAGGAGGGCCCGGGCGGCACGATTTCCGCACAGCAGGTGCGGGAACGGGCAGACGCCCGGACCACCACGGCCGCCATCGGCGCCGGCACCCTCACCGTGCACAGTTCCGCCGAACTGGGCGCCGTCACGGTCTCCTTCGACGCGGTGCCCGCGCCCCCGGACGGCAGTGATTACCAGCTGTGGCTGATCGATGCGAGCGGGACCCCGCGGTCGGCCGGTGTGCTGCCCGAACTGCCCGCCGAGGACGCCCCCTATGTCACCGGATTCGCCACCTCCGACCAGCTCGCGGTGACCCTCGAGCCCGACGGCGGGTCACCGGCGCCGACCACGTCTCCGCTCGGCGCGGTGACATTGGGCTGAGCGTCCGCCGATACCGGACCGCGCCTTCCCGGCACCGGTTCGGTCACGGCCGGCCCTGTTCCGACTGCGATATCTGACGGTTCGGTGACGCCTGTTCCGGCCGTCTTCCCCGGTCGTGCCCGGAATGACACCATCCGCAGCGGGGAGTCCGAACGAACCCCCGGCAGCGGGCGGTGGCCCGAGCAGGAATGAGGCGGTCATGCAGGACACAACCGGAACCACGGAAAGCGATTCGCGAAGCCCGGACGGTCGCGGGATCGGCGCGGTCGCGGCGGGACTGTGCGGTCTGCTGGCCGCCGCGATGGTGCTCGGGATCGCGGAACTGTTCGCCGGCCTGATCGATCCGGACGCCTCCCCGTTCGTGTCGACCGGGGCGACCGTGGTCGACCAAACCCCGGCCGCGTTGCGCGAGTTCGCCATCGAACAGTTCGGCACCCGCGACAAGGCGGTGCTCTTCCTGTCCATGGCGGTGGTGATGGCAGTGCTGGCCGTGGTCGCCGGGTTGCTGGAACGACGAGGCCCGTACGGCAGTCTGCTGCTGGTGGCGCTCGGCCTGATCGTCTGTGTGCTGGTCCTGTTGCGTCCCAACGCGACCCTGGTGTTCGCGCTTCCGATTCTGCTCGGGGTCGCGGCCGGTGTCGCCACTCTGCGCTTCCTGATCGCGCGGGCGCCGGGGAGCGACCCGCGCGCCGAACCGAGCACGGGTCCGGCCACCGATCCGTCGCGTCGAAAGTTCCTGGCCCTCGCCGCCGGGGCGGCCGCGGTCGCGGCGGGGAGCGCGATGGCGGGGCGCTGGATCGGAGAGCGGATGCGCGCGGTCGCGGCCGATCTGGAACAGTTCGTCCTGCCCCGGCCGCGGGTTCCCGCGCCGCCCGTCCCGCCGGGAACCGATCCGCCGGTGCGCGGGCTCACCTCGTTCGTCACCTCCAACGCCGACTTCTACCGCATCGATACCGCGTTGCGTATTCCGGCGGTGACCAGCGCGGACTGGCGGTTGCGCATCCACGGCATGGTGGACCGCGAAATCGTGTTGAGCATGGACGATCTGCGCCGCCGGCCCGCGGTGGAGAAGATCGTCACGCTCACCTGTGTATCCAACGAGGTCGGCGGCGACCTGATAGGCAACGCGTGCTGGGTCGGCTATCCGCTGGCCGAGTTGCTGGCGGAGGCCGGGGTACGGCCCGACGCGGATATGGTCCTGTCCACCAGCGCCGATGGTTTCACGGCCGGGACTCCCGTGGCGGCACTGACCGACGGCCGCGACGCCCTGCTGGCGGTGGGGATGAACGGACAGCCGCTGCCGGTCGAGCACGGGTACCCGGCCCGGATGGTGGTGCCCGGGCTGTACGGCTACGTGAGTGCCACCAAATGGGTGGTCGATCTCGAACTCACCAGATTCGATATGGCCGAAGCGTATTGGACCCGGCGCGGCTGGTCGGCGCGCGGTCCGATCAAAACCGCGTCCCGGATCGACGTTCCCGCCGCTTTCGGTGACCTGGCGCCGGGACCGACCGTGGTGGCCGGGGTGGCCTGGGCGCAGCAGCGCGGTGTCGCGGCGGTCGAGGTACAGGTCGACAACGGCCCGTGGCAGCCCGCCGAGCTGGCGCCGGAGTATTCGCTGGACACCTGGCGTCAATGGACGTGGCGCTGGGACGCCCCTCCCGGTACGCACACCCTCCGGGTCCGGGCCACCGACGGGAAGGGGAATGTGCAGACCGATCAGCGCGCGAGCCCGGCACCCGACGGTGCCACCGGGTGGCATTCCCGGTCGGTCACCGTCGGGTGAAACCGGTTGTGGCTCAGGCCACGACCGGCGCCGGCTCGTCGGCGAACTGGGTCCGGTACAGCTCGGCGTAGCGTCCGTCGGCGGCGAGCAGGTCGCTGTGGGATCCGCGTTCCACGATCCGTCCCCCTTCCACCACCAGGATCTGGTCGGCCGCGCGGATGGTGGAGAGCCGATGCGCGATCACCAGGGCGGTCCGGCCCTGCAGTGCTTCGGTGAGCGCCGCCTGGACCGCTGCCTCGGAGGTGGAATCGAGCGAGGCGGTGGCCTCGTCCAGTACCACCACACGCGGCTGTTTCAGCAGCAGCCGGGCGATGGTGAGCCGCTGCCGTTCACCACCGGACAGCCGGTATCCGCGTTCGCCGACCACGGTGTCCAGGCCGTCGGGCAGTGCGGCCACGAGATCGCCCAGCCGGGCCCGGGTCAGCGCGTCCCACAGTTGTTCCTCGGTGGCCACGGGATCGGCGAGCAACAGATTGGCCCGGATGGTGTCGTGGAACAGATGCCCGTCCTGGGTGACCAGCCCGACCGTGTCCTGGATGGAACGGGTGGTCAGCTCCCGCACATCGGTGCCGTTGAGCCGGACCGCGCCGGAATCGACGTCGTAGAGCCGCGAGACCAGTTGCGCGATGGTCGATTTGCCGGCTCCCGAGGAGCCGACGAGCGCGATCAGCTGCCCGGGCTCGGCGCGCAGCGTGACACCGTGCAGAACCTCCTCGCCGCCCCGGGAGTCCAGGGTCGCCACTTCTTCCAGCGAGGCCAGTGACACCTTGTCCGCGGACGGGTATCCGAACCGGACCGCGTCGAACTCCACCGCCACCGGCCCCGCGGGCACCGGTCGCGCGGTCGGGGAGTCGGTGATCAGCGGGTTCAGGTCCAGCACTTCGAACACCCGCTCGAAACTCACCAGGGCGGACATGATTTCCATCCGCGCGCTGGCAAGCGCCGTCAGGGGTGAGTACAGCCTGGTCAGCAGCAGCGACAGCGCCACCACAGCGCCGGCGTCCAACTGACCGCGCAGCGCGTACCAGCCGCCCAGCCCGTACACCAGGGCCACGGCCAGCGCGGAGACCAGCGTCAGCGCGGTGACGAATACGGTCTGCACCATGGCGGTGCGCACGCCGATATCGCGAACCCGCCGGGCGCGCAACGCGAACTCCGTGGACTCCTGCCGCGGTCGCCCGAAGAGTTTGACCAGCGTGGCCCCGGGTGCGGAGAAGCGTTCGGTCATCTGGGTGCTCATCGACGCGTTCAGATCCGCGGCCTCGCGCTGGATGCCGGCGAGCCGGTCGCCCATCCGGCGGGCCGGGACGACGAAGGCCGGGAGCAGGAGCAGGGCCAGCACAGTGATCTGCCAGGACAACTGCAGCATCACCACCAGTGTCAGGACCACCGTCACGAGATTGGCGACCACACCCGAGAGGGTGTCGCTGAACGCGCGCTGGGCGCCGATCACATCGTTGTTCAGGCGGCTCACCAAAGCACCGGTTCGGGTGCGGGTGAAGAACGCGATAGGCATCCGCTGGACGTGATCGAATACCGCGGTCCGCAGATCCAGGATCAGCCCCTCCCCGATACGGGCGGACAGCCACCGGATAACCAGACCCAGGCCGGCGTCGAGTACGGCCAGGCAGGCGATGGCCACCGCCAGCAGGATCACCGTGCGCGGCGCCGAGCCGGCGAAGATTTCGTCGACGACCCGGCCCGCGAGCAGCGGCGTGGCGACCGTCAATACCGCCGCCACCACGCTGAACACCAAGAACGCGCCCATCCTGCGCCGGTGCGGTCGCGCGAATTCGAGAATTCGCCGGGCCGTGGCGAGGCTGAACGCCCGTTCTTCGCCGGGAGCGTTCATCCGCCGGTACATCTGCTCCCAGGCCACCGATTCCATGCTCATCGATACGTCCTTCCGCTCCGGAGCCGATCCAACTCCAGAGCTCCGACACTAAAAGCTGAACCAATGTTGAGGTCAAGCGGTGGTGTCGTGCGGTTCGCCCACCGGCGCGAGTTCCAGACGCACCCCGAGTAGCCGGATGGGCCGATCGAGCGGGAACCGATCGAGCACGCGATGCGCGGCCGCCACGACGACGGCGCTATCGGTGGTCGGTTCGGACAGTTTCGACTGTTTGCTGCGGGTATAGAACGTGCTGGTGCGAACGGTGACCGAAACCCGGATCGCGATTCGCCCCGCCGCCGCGATCTCCTCGGTCACCTCCGCCGCCAGGCGGGCCACCTGGGCGTGTATCTCGTCGATGTCGGTGAGGTCGCGGGGAAAGGTCTCCGATTTACTGCGTCCGACCGGCGGTGGCGGTCGTCTCACCACTTCGGTATCGCCGGCGCCCCGGCTCATCACCCACAGATACGGTCCGTTGGTCGGTCCGAATTCGGCGGCCAGGCGAGTCCGGTCGGCGGCCATGAGGTCCCCGACGGTGTGGATATCCAGCTCGGCCAGCCGCGCGGCGATCCGGTTGCCGATACCCCAGAGCGCGTTGGTCGGCCGGTGCGCCATCACCTCCGACCAGTTCGCGGCCGTCAACCGGAACATGCCCTCCGGCGCGCCCGGATGATCGGCCGGGGTACCGACGGATTTGGCGAATCCGGTGGCCAATTTGGCGGTGAGCTTATTGTCACCGATACCGATAGCGCAGGTCAGGCCGAGTTCGGCGATGGCCGCGCGAATCGCTCGGGCGGTCCGCTCGGGCTCGCCCGCGTCCCCGGAGTCGTCGGTATCGACCGCGACGAACGCCTCGTCCCAGCCCCACACCTCCACCTGATCGGTGAACGTCCGCAATACCGCCATGACCTCCTCGGAGGCCTCGTCGTAACTGGGCACGTCCAGGGGCAGGAACACCGCGTCCGGACACTTGCGTGCCGCCGAACGCAACGGCATGCCCGCCCGGATGCCGTAGGCGCGGGCCGGATAGGAGGCGCAGGTCACCACCTTGCGGGGCTCCTCGGGATCTCCGTTCCCGCCCACGATCACGGGCAGACCGCGCAGTTCGGGATGGCGCCGGAATTCCACCGCCGCCTGGAACTGATCGAGGTCGACATGCAACAGCCATCGGGCCACCAGTGCAGTGTAATTTGGAGCAGCTCCGCTGCTCGAGGTTCGGCCCTCCTGTGCGCCTGCTGTCAGCCCTCGAGACTCGCGGCTGCGCCGCAGGGGCGGCGGGGGGGGGAAACACGCGCGAGATCGGTTGATCACAACTCTTAAAACCACACACACCCACCAA
>NZ_JBSFRU010000029.1:0-32667 GCF_053589395.1 Nocardia sp. NPDC003345 | reverse complement strand
CCAGTGCGGGCCCCTTCGAGGAGTACCTGACCGCCGGAATGGGCGCCACCCCGATGACCTGGATCTACGAGGCCCAGTTCGTGGCGGCGGCGGTGCAGGGCCGGCTGCGGCCCGAGATGGTCCTGCTGTACCCCTCGCCCACGGTCGTGTCCCGGCATACCCTGGTGCCTCTCGACGCCCAGGGCGAGGAGATCGGCGCGCTGCTGCACAACGATGCCGATCTGCAATCGCTGGCCGCCGAGCACGGTTTCCGCACCGGTGATACGGCGCGTTTCGACGAGGTGGTCACCGAACACGATGTGCAGGTGGCACCGGATGTCGTGGATGTGGTGGACGTGCCCGCCTACGAGACGCTCGAGCATTTGCTCGACGGGGTGGCCGGCGCGTACTGACCGGCGCCTCGGCGGCGGACGGAACCCGGGTGGCCCGCCCGCCGCGGTGTCACAGCCGCGTGGCGACCTCGCCGGCTATGAGCGCCAGGTGGTCGAGATCGGTGAGATCCAGTATCTGCAGGTAGATTCGCTCGCTACCGATTTCGCGGTAGCGGGCGATCTTCTCGGCGACCTCGGCCGGTGTTCCGGCCAGGCCGTTGGCGCGTAGTTCGCCGACCTCCCGCCCGATCGCGGCGGCCCGGTGGGCGATTTCCGCTTCGTCGCTGCCCACACAGGCGACCAGCGCGTTCGAATAGGTCATGCTGCCGGCGTCCCGGCCAGCGGCCGATACCGCGGCGCGTACCCGGTCGAACTGCGCGGAACTGTCGGCGACCGAGGCGAACGGGATATTGAACTCGGTGGCGTAGCGGGCGGCGAGCCGCGGCGTCCGGGTGGGTCCCAGGCCACCGACGATCACCGGGACCGGCCGCTGGACCGGTTTGGGCAGCGCCGGGGAACGCACCAGTTCGTAGTGTCGGCCGCTGAAGTCGAAGGTGTCCCCGGGTGCGGTCTCCCACAGTCCGGTGATCACGGCCAGCTGCTCTTCCAGGCGGTCGAATTTGTGGTCCGGGAACGGGATACCGTAGGCGGTGTGCTCATCGGCGAACCAGCCGGTGCCGAGTCCGAGTTCCACCCGGCCGCCCGACATCTGGTCCACCTGGGCCACCTGGATCGCCAGCGGCCCGGGCAGGCGGAAGGTGGCCGCGGTGACGAGGGTGCCCAGCCGGATACGGCTGGTCTCGCGGGCCAGGCCGGCCAGGGTGATCCACGCGTCGGTGGGACCGGGGAGCCCGTCCACCGAGCCCATGTGCAGGTAGTGGTCGGATCGGAAGAATCCGTCGAATCCGAGTTCCTCGGCGGTGCGGGCCACCCGCAGCAGAGTCGTGTAGTCGGCGCCCTGCTGTGGTTCGGTGAAGATGCGCAGTTCCATACGCTCATCGTGCCGGACCGCCGCGGTGCCGCCGGAGCCGGTGGCAGGTGGGTGGGCGGCGCGGTCAGGCGGAGGTCGCTCCGGGGCCGGTCATCGTGGTCGGGAGCACCCGGTCGGTCCAGCCGCACGGCAATCCGCAACTGGCGACGACCAGATTCTCGATATCGCCGTTGTCGAATATCCGCCGCGTGGATTCCGCGCGGGCCGGGTAGCCGCAGGACCCGCATTTGCCGAAATAGTTGAGGATCTCCTCGGAATGGGTGATGGCCACCCTGGGGCGCGTCTGGTGCATGGTCGTCCTCCGGAGTCGGAGCGTGTGGGATGGGGCGAATGTAGTTCGCGCACAGTGGATCCGTGGGCGGACTGCGGTGGCGCTGGGAACTCTCACACCGAAGGCACCGAGGGCGCTGGGAAACCTCCAACGGCGAGGTAGACCCGGTTTCGGTACGCGGAGTGAATATCGGGCAACGGCCTTTCGTGACCTGTCACAGACCGTTTCGGATCAGGGGTTACTCGCTGGTAATAACGGCTGGGCCGAGATATTGTGAGCGGCGTTACAGATGGGTTACCCGCCGGCCCAGTTGTTCGTTGCGGGCCGACGAGAAGATGCGCGAGTTGGTTACCGACGTCATCGACGCGGTCGCGGAACTGCCCGCGGCCCGTGCCGCTATCTGGGATCTGCTCCTCGACCCGCAGACCTATCCCCGGGTGTTCACCGGGATCGGCGCCTGCTTCCGGCTGGACCTGCCCGGCGAGCATCCGGTGTTCGAATTCCGCATCGGCACACCGCAGGCCGGTATCCGGACCATACGGGTGCGGGTGGTCACCGGCCGCTGGTACGAAAGCCTCGAACTGCACGCGCCGGAAGCCGGAAGTTTCGCGGCGGTGCGTTTGTACGGGGAGGGGGATCGCTGCACGGTCTCGGTCACCTTCTTCGCCGCGGGCCGGACCCACCGGCATCTCGCGGAGTCCTCGAACTCGGTGGTCCAGGAGTGGACGGCCAAGGGGCTGCGCCGGATGACCGATATCGTGCGGGGCGCCCGGACCTCCACGGTGGCCAACGGCGAGAGCTCACCGGTGCGGCGGCAACTCGACGTCCTCCGGCAGGTCACGGTCAGCGGTGTGGTGCGTACCCGTCCCGAAGTCGCGCTGAAACAGCTGCTTTCCCTGGGCAAATGGGGATTCAATCTCGCGGGCGGCTACGCCGCGGGGGCCGCGCACTCACCGGACCGGGTCGCGGTGGTCGACGATCGGGGGCAGCGCACCTTCGCGGAGATGAACGCGCGCACCACCGCTCTGGCCGGGGCGATGGCCGCCGCGGGCCTCGGGGCCGGCGACGCCGTCGGGCTGCTCTCGCGCAACCACGCGGGCATGGTCGAAACCATGGTCGCGGCGGGGAAACTCGGTGTGGACGTCGCGCTGCTCAACGCGGGCCTGGCCGCCCGTACCGTCGAGCAGATCGTGCAGCGGCACCGGCTGTCCGCGCTGTTCGTCGACGGCGACCTCGAGGAACTGGTGCAGTATCTGCATGCCGATCTGCCCCGGTACAACACCGACGAACGGCCCCCGCACCCCCGGCGCCGGACCATCGCGGACCTGATCGACGAGGCGGACACGGATTTCCGGCAACCCGCCCATCCCGGCCGGCTGATCGTGCTCACCTCGGGGACCAGCGGTATCCCGAAGGGGGCGCGCCGCCCCCATCCGAAAGGCTTCGCGACCATCGCGGCGCTGCTGTCGCGGATACCGCTGGAGATGGAGGCGGCGATGCTCATCCCCGCCCCGCTCTTCCACACCTGGGGTCTGGCCGGGCTGCAGCTGAGCACGGCGCTGCGGTCGACGGTGGTGCTGCCGGAGCGGTTCGACGCCGAGGACTGCCTGCGCCTGGTCGCCGAACACCGGGTGGCCACCATGATCGTGGTGCCGACCATGGTGAATCGCATCCTCGACCTGCCACCGGCCGTGCGCGCCCGCTACGACACCTCCACCCTGCGCCACGTCATCAGCTGCGGGGCGCCGCTGGCCGGGGCGACCGTGCTGCGGTTCATGGATATCTACGGTGACATCCTCTACAACGTCTACGGATCCACGGAGGTGTCCTGGGCGACCGTCGCCACCCCGGAGGATCTGCGGTTCGCGCCGACCACGGCCGGGCGCCCGCCGCTGGGTACCCGGGTCTCGGTGCTCGGTCCCGATCACAAACCGGTGCCCATCGGCGCCACGGGGCATATCTTCGTGGCCAATCACATGCTGTTCGACGGTTATGTCAACGCCGCACCGCCCGACGAGGCCCGCGGCATGCTCGATACCGGCGATGTCGGTTATTTCGATGTCAACGGAAGGCTTTTCATCGCGGGCCGGGACGACGAGATGATCATCTCCGGCGGTGAGAACGTCTTCCCCCGGCCGGTGGAGGAGGCGCTCGCGCATCTGCCCCAGGTGAGCGAAGTCGCGGTGGTCGGCGTCCCGGACCCCGAATTCGGCCAGCGGCTGGCGGCGTTCGTGGTGAAGCACGAAGGGTCCGGGCTGGATTCCGATATGGTGCGCACCTATGTCCGGCACCGGCTGAGCCGGTTCTCGGTGCCCCGGGACGTGACCTTCCTGCCCGCCCTGCCGCGCGGGGAGACCGGGAAGATCTTGAAATGGCTACTCGCCGGGGGAAACAACGGCCAGGTGCCCCCGCCCGGTATGGGCGGACTCGGCGCCATCGGGTAGGCCGGTCCGCGACCGTACGGCTCCGCGCCGCCGGCGAATGCCGATGTGATGCCGGGTATCCGGCGCCCCGGCCGTCTCGTCGCGGGTCCGCTGGGGCGGGCCGTGACCGCCCGAAGGGTGCCGGGCCGACGGGACGCCGGGCCGCTGCGGGTAGATTCAGCATCCGCAGAGGCAATCGGTCAGGAAGAGGCGTCCTCCGTGGTAGTTGTTTCCGTGCTCGCAGGGCTGGCCGCGGTGGTGGTGGTAGCCGGGCTCCACTGGTACCTGTGGCGGCGGCTGGTCCGCGATGCCACCCGGAAGGGGTCGGTCTGGCGGCCGCTCGGTGCCGGTGTGCTGGGGGTGGGTTCCGCGCTGATGCTGGGTGCCTTCGCGGCGGTGCTGAGCGGTGTGTCGTGGGACAGCTGGCGCTGGCTGTCCTGGCCGGGGTTCCTGTGGGCGGCGCTGTTCGTCTATCTGCTGATCGGCGCACTGGCCGGTGAGATCGTGCGGCCGCTGATCCTGCGCGGATTGATCGTCCGGGACGCGGGAACAGCGGCGCCTGCCGAAAGCCCGGCGCCGGCCGCGCGCACACCGGAACCGGTGGGCGCCGCACTCGGTGAGGGAGCGGGCGCCGCGGTCGGCCACGCCACCGGGCCCGCCGGCCCGCCGCCCGCCGCGACCGGTCCGGCCGAGCACGACTCCGGACGCCCGCTGTCGCGGCGGTTGCTGATCTCGCGGCTGGCAGCCGGGGCCACCGTGGTGACCGCGGGGGCGCTGGTGGGCACCGGCACCTACGGGGTTCTCGACGGCCCGATGGTCCGCCGGGTGACGGTACCGCTGGCCAAGCTCCCGGCCGCCGCCCACGGTGTCCGGATCGCCCTGGTGAGCGATCTGCATCTCGGACCGGCACTCGGCCGCGCATTCTGCGAACGAGTCGTGCGCACGGTGAACGACACCCGGCCGGATCTGATCGCGGTGGTCGGCGATCTCGCCGACGGCACGGTGGACGATCTGCGCGCGGAGACCGAACCGCTGGCCGGATTGCGGGCCCCGCTGGGTGTCTTCTTCGTTCCCGGCAACCACGAGTACTACTCCGACGCCGACGCCTGGGTCACGCGGGTTCGTGAACTCGGGATGACCGTGCTGCTCAACGAGCGCTTGGGTCTCCCCGATTTCGATCTGGCCGGGGTCGACGATCCCGCCGGGACCGAGTCCGGCCGCGGCCCCGACTTCGCCGCCGCCCTGGACGGCCGTGACACCGCCCGCACGTGTGTGTTGCTCGCGCACCAGCCCGTGGTGGTGAATCAGGCGGTGGAGTACGGGGTGGATCTGCAACTGTCGGGGCATACCCACGGCGGGCAGTTGTGGCCGGGCAATCTCATCGCCCGGCTCGCCAATCCGACCGTGGCGGGTCTGGAGTTGTACGGGAGCACCGCGCTGTATGTGACCCGGGGCGCCGGTGCCTGGGGTCCGCCGGTGCGGGTGGCGGCGCCCTCCGATATCACCGTGCTGGAGCTGGCCTCCCTGCGGCAGGGCGTATGACCCGCCCATCGGCGCGGGTCACAGGTGGGTGAGCAGTGACTGCAGTCGCGCGATGCGCGGTAACTGCACCGGGGTGAACTCCGGCGGGTGGTGGATCTCGATGCTCAACCGGTCGGCATAGGTGCTGATGATGCTGGTACCGCCGCCGGCCTGCGGCGGGCGGCGGCCGGTCGGATCGGGTTTGGCGATCATGGTGGTGCGGAAATCGTCGATGCGCAGTCCCGGTGCCGCCGGGCGGGGGATCCGGCCCCAGTTGGTGGTCATCACCGTATGGAAGGGGTTCGCCGGGGGGACGGCGAGCGTATCGGGAAGTTGCAGCGGAGTCTGCTGGATGTAGCCGGAGGCCAGTCCGGTGCGTAACGCGTGCAAGGTGCCGTGGGCGAGGGCCTCGAGCGAGGTCTCCGTGCCCGGTCCCGGGCGGTAACCGGCGAAACCCAGCACGTTGGTGCCCTCGGTCGGGCCGATGAGGGGGCGGACACGGCGTCGCAGGTCCACCGAATAAGAACACTGCAGCCGGTCCACGGGTAATCGCCGGGCCTCGGATTCGGTCAGCAGGAGCGCGGCCGCCACCAGGCTGTGCACGGTGACCCCGGCGCGATGGCCCCGGTCGACCAGTGTCCGGGTCTGTTCGCGGGTGAGCCGGCACCGGGTGGTGATGAGGGGCGGATAGTCGTGGTCGTTGGCGTCGAGGGCCGCCGCCGGCGGTAGCGGCGGTTCGTCGCGGGGTGCGGCGCTGCCCGGGACGGGCCGGCGCCGTACCCCGCGCGCGGAGAGCAGATCCTCGACCGGCAGCGGTTGCCGGGTCGCGGGCAGGACCGGCGCCCGGCCCCCGGCGGCGGTCGCGTAACACTCCCACAACTGCTGGAAAAGCCGCAGGGAGTGGGTCGCGTCGGCGATGCTGTGATGGACCAGCAGGGTCACCGCGGCATCGGCTCCGGACCGGACCACGTGCAGACTGCCCAGGGCCCGGCGCTGGTCCGGTTCGGCGCCGGTGAGCAGCAGTTCGGGATCGCCGTCGGCGACGGTGACCACTGTTTCCGGCGGGCCCGAGGTGACCAGCGTGTGCCCCACGGGTTCGGTGGGCGTGAGCTGCGCGCCGAGGGTGGGATGCGCGGTGACCAGCGCTTCGTAGGCGGCGCCCAGGGCACCGAGATCGATGCGTCCCGCGATTCGCGCGCAATAACCGACGAACACCTCGCTGAAGGCGAAGATCTGTTCGCTGGGTGCCAGCGGACGAATGACGGTAGCCGCGGTCATGGTGGTGCCTCTGTCCGGAAGTTTGTGTGAGATTAACCCAAAAACGCTCTATTGCCTCATATTTCGGCGAGGCCGAGACGGATGCTACACAGCGGCTCCGACAGGGCTGGTACGTTTGCTTAGGTATACCTAATACGGAGGAGAACGGATGGCCAGGAAGCGTACGACCATGACGGTCGCCCGGACCGAGTGGTTGAGCCCGCATATCGTGCGGGTGTATCTGGGCGACCCCGGATTCGGTGATTTCGATATCAGCGAGTTCACCGACGCCTACGTGAAACTGCTCTTCGACCGGCCCGACGGTGAGGTCATGCGCACCTACACGGTCCGCTCGGTGGATACCGCGGCCCGTGAGATCGCCATCGACTTCGTGGTGCACGGCGACGAGGGCATCGCGGGGCCGTGGGCCGCGGCGGTCCGGCCGGGCGAGCGGGTCACGTTCTTCGGGCCCGGCGGCGCCTACGCACCGCGAGCCGACGCCGATTGGCATCTGCTGGCCGGTGACGAGGCCGCCCTGCCCGCGATCTCCGCCGCGGTGGAGGCGCTGCCCGAAGGTGCGCCCGCCAAGGTGTTCATCGAGGTCGCCGACGCCGCCGATGAGATCGTGTTCACCTCCAAGGCGCTGGTCGAGGTCACCTGGATCCATCGCGGCGGCGCCGCGCACGAGGTCGGTGACGAACGCGCCGGTGACAACGCCCCGCTCATCGGCGCCGTGAAATCCGCGCCGTGGCTGCCCGGCCGGGCCCAGGTCTTCATCCACGGCGAAGCGCAGGCGGTCATGCACAATCTGCGGCCCTATATCCGCCGGGAACGCGGCGTCACGGCGGAATTCGCCTCGATCTCCGGGTACTGGCGGCGGGGACGCACCGAAGAGGGCTTCCGGGTCTGGAAGAAGGAGCTCGCCGAGGCCGAGACCGCCTGAGACGTCTCGGCCGTCGCGGCGGCGGGGTCAGGCCGGGCAGTCGGCGCCGTTGGGCACCGGCAGGCAGATTCCGGCCGTCGCCGAGAGCAGCAGTGCCGCGCCCGCGACCAGCGCGCCGAGCGCCACGGCCAGGAACACCGCGACCCACAGCAGCCCGGGGAGCCGGGTCAGCCGCGCGAGTTGGTCGGCATCGGTGGTGCCGTCCCGCATCCTGGACCGGGTGCGCTGCAATTCCAGTACCGGCCGGCTACCGGCCAGCAGCAGCAGCCAGGTCGCCAGATAGGCGAATCCCGCCTGCAACGCGTCGGAACCGAACCACGACACCACGAAAACCAGGGCGCCCGTGGACACCACGGAGATCACGCCGTACACATTCCGGATCATCACCAGCATCACGGCCAGCGCGGCGATCGCGATCCACAGCATCAAGGTGATGCGCCCGGCACCCAGTAGTGCGGCGAAACCCAGTCCGACCAGTGGCGGCGCCGGATATCCGGCCAGTGCGGTCGCGATCATCCCGAGCCCGTAGGGCTTACCGCTGGATACGGTCAGGCCGGAGGTATCCGAATGCAGTGTGATCGCGGTCAGCCGGCGACCGCTGAGCAGGGCGACCAGCGCGTGGCCGCCCTCGTGGGCGATGGTGACGATATTGCGGGTGAGACGCCACAGCGGGCGGTAGGTCACCAGAACCAGGGCAGCCACCGCGGTGGCGAGCACCAGCCACGAGGGCGGCGCCGCCTGGGTCGTCGTGAGCCGCTCCGCGATCGAGCCGCTGCGGTCTATCAGATCACCGGTATCCACCGCCGCACCATAACCGGACGCGGTGTGCGGGCGCGCGGCGTCCGGCGGGGATGGCCCGGGTGCGAATATCCGGGCGCGGGCACCGCCGCCGGTATCTGTTGATGGGACGTCTCACTATCTTTGCCGACCCGCGTTCCGAGCCGACCCGAAGTCCGAACGTTGTGTGCTACCGCCCGGGGCGGGCAATTGTACGTTTGTCCATATCGCTGTCGGTCTCCGGTGGAAGGAGCACGTATGTGCACGAGTGGCCAGTTCGACCCCGAATCCGGACACCCCGCGGAGGCTTTCGAGGTCCCGGGACCGGACGAGTTGCTGCGTATCTGGTCGGCCGGCCCGGCCGGGTCGGCGGAGCTCCCGGGCGCGGACTTCGGCACGGCTTTCCGGGTGGGCCTGGGCCTGGCCCTGGCATTGCTCGACGATTCCGATCCGTCCGGGCAGCAGGTGCTGGCCCGGCTCGAGCTCGCCGCCGCCCGGTGGGCGCGGGAGGATGTGCCGCTCGAGGTCATCCAGCACGCGTTACACGAGGGCGTCAAGAACGGGCTGGGCCTGCGGCCGGGCTCCGGCCGCGCCGAGGGGTCGGACGGCTGCTTCGTCGCCGATGTCCTCGATACGCTGACCGCCGCGGTCTCCCGGGCGTACGTGGCGCAGGTGCGTGCGGGCCGGGGACCGGCCTGACGTTCAGCTCGCCCGATAGCTGCGCGCGACCAGCGCGGACCGCAGATACCACAGGCCCGAGGGTTGCGTGGGATCGAATCCGGTGAGCTGGGCGACCCGCTTGAGCCGGTAGTCGATGGTGTTGGTGTGAATATGCATGAGCCGCGCGGTGCGCTGGCGATTGAGATTGTTGCTGATGTGGCGCTGCAACGTTTCCAGCAGTTCCGGATGATCGTCGAGGGGATCGAGCAGCGAGCCGAGGTATTCGCGGCCCGGCCCGGGGCGGGTCAGCTGGTATTCCAGCGCCATATCGTCGAATCGGTACAGGCCCGGCACGGAGTCCAGGCGCTGGACCATATCCAGTAGTTCGTGCGCCTGATCGGCGGCCGAGGGCACCTCCGCGGTCGGCGCCTCGACGACGGCGGCGCTGATCGGCACCTGCGCGGCCCGGGACAACTGCGCCAGCAGTTCGTCGAGTTCGCCGACGGCGATCACCCCGGCGGGCAGCAGCACCGTGCCGCCGTCCACGCTCAGCAGCGACAGGGCCGCGTCCTCACAGCGGGTGGCCAGCTCGGCCTGGACCCGGCGCAGTTTGCGCCGCGCCACCACTTTGCCGTCCAGGGCGGCGACGGATTCGTCGGGGTGGGCCGGGATGGCCACCGCGAGTACGGAATACGCGGGCGCGATCTCGATACCGCATTCCCGGGCCATGGTGGAGGTGCTGTGCCCGCCCAGCAGGGCCGAGGTGAGCGTATGCACCGCGGTGTGATGCTCGCTCACCACCGACCGCAGTTCGCGGACGTAGGCCATCGAGATGCAGACGGTCATCTTGTCGAGCATCTCCACCACGAGCTTGGCCCCGTCGACCAGGGCCGAGTAGTCGGTGACCGTCGCGTTCGAGACGACCAGGTCCAAGCCGAGGCGGAAGCCCTCGTGCACGGCGTGGTGGATGGTGTCGATGGGCACACCCTCCCGCGCCCATCCGGCGGCGGCGTTCTCGAGTCTTCGGGTCTTCTCGGGGATGTCCTTTCCGTCGAGCATGCTGACGGCCAGTTCCAGGCAGGTGCGGGTGATGGTGGTGACATCCCCGTAGATGGCGTCACCGGGCAGGGTGCCGCACGGCACGACGTTCTCGACGAAATGGCCGACCATCCGCCGCGACAGTTTGCGTACATCCTGTAGCGGGGCGGACATGGGTTGGCCGGATAGCGTCAGCTTGGTTCTGGTCGCATCGGCGGTCATGCTGACTCCTTCTACCCCCGGGTGGCGAAACTGGGCTCCACAGTAACGATCAGGTTTCGGGCTGTGGGCCGCTTTACGAACTCGGCTGGATCACCCCGAAGTGGGGCCGATCCACGTTGTGACTGGTCACAGTGGTGCGCTCTACGGTCGGCCGGGTCACCGGGGCAGTGCCGACGCAAGAGCGGTTACCGTGCGCTCGGCCCGGGCGCACGCGCCCGGCCCCGAACCTGCCGGCGAGCTGTCCACGCGGACGCGGACGATCCCGCCGGCGGCGGTCGGCAGGACAATCGTGCAGATCGGCGCGGTCGCCACGGCTCCCGGGGACAGGCGCGTGCCGGTCCGGTCGCCGATCGCCAGATCGGTCCTGGTGTCCTGCGCGCCCGCGATCTCGCCGGGCGAGCCCTCGTCCGCGAACCAGACCCGTAGCGCGGCGTCGGCGCTACTCCACCCGCAGCCCGTCCAGCCCTGCTCGGCGGCGACATCACTGCGCCCCGACCCGGGGAGGAATCCGGCCTCGGTGATCAGGTCGGCGGGCAGGCCGCAGGGATCCCACCCGGCCGCGGGTCCGGTGGATTCGCCCGTTTCGCAGCCGGTGGCGGCGAGGACGGCCGCGAGAACCACCAGGGCCGGCCGGATCGGGAACGGTGTGCGGCGGTGGCGTCCGGGAGATCTCATGCGGCGCATGCTAACCGCGGATTTCGCGGTGCCACAGCCGGTCTGTGCCTGCTCACAGCGGCCGTGCGGCCGGTCTGCCACCGGGCACAACACCCGGGGCCCGGCCGGGATGGCCCGAACGCCTGTCCCATCATGTGGGAAACCGGAGGGCGGCGGGGGCCGGGCGGGAATAGCGTGGCCCGGCGGGCACGTTGGTCTGTCCCGGTCGAGGAAAAGGGGTCGCGGGTGGTCGCGGAAACAACGAAGGCCGCCGTCGGGCTCCGCTCCGAGCGGGGTGCGGTTCTCGGCTCGCTGATGCTGGCCACCGCGCTGGTGGCGCTGGACTCGACGATCATCGCGACCGCCGTGCTGTCGATCACCGCGAGCCTCGGTGGGTTCGCCCAGTTCCCGTGGCTGTTCTCCATCTATCTGCTGGCCCAGGCGGTCACCGTGCCGATCTACGGCAAGGTCGCCGATATGGTCGGCCGCAAACCGGTGATCCTCTTCGGGATCGCGGTCTTCGCCGTCGGCTCGCTGCTGTGCGGGCTCGCGGGCAGCATGCTCGCCCTGATCGTATTCCGGGCGGTCCAGGGGATCGGGGCGGGCGCCATCCAGCCGATGACGATGACCATCGCCGGGGATCTCTACTCACTCACCGAACGCGCCAAGGTACAGGGCTATCTGGCCGGCGTCTGGGCCGTCTCCTCGGTCGCCGGGCCGCTGCTGGGCGGACTGTTCGCCGACTACCTCGGCTGGCGCTGGATCTTCCTGATCAATCTGCCACTGGCGGCCTGGGCCGGCTGGATGGTGTGGCGGCATTTCACCGAGACCGCGCCCCGGCACCGCCGGCGCATCGACGTACTCGGCGCGATCCTGCTGACGGCGGGCGCGGGTGCGCTGATCCTCGGGCTGCTGGAGGGCGGCCGGGCCTGGGCCTGGGCTTCACCCACCGGTATCGCCATCTTCGCCGGCGGCGGTGCCGTACTGCTGTTGTTCGTCTTCGTGGAACGGCGGGCGGCCGATCCGATCCTGCCGCCGTGGTTGTTCGGCCGACGCGTCGTGGTCGCCAGTTCGGCGATATCACTACTGGTCGGGGCGCTGCTGCTCGGTCTGACCAGCTATGTTCCGACCTTCACCCAGGGCGTCCTCGGCGCGAGCGCGCTGGTCGGCGGGCTCACCGTGGGCGCCTTGACGCTCGGCTGGCCCATCTCGGCCTCGCTGTCCGGCCGGGTGTACCTGCGAATCGGATTCCGCAGCACCGCCGTGCTGGGCAGCGCCACCGCGGTACTGGGTACGGTGGCCGCGCTGTTCATCGGCCCGGAATCGACGATCGCGCAGATCGCCGCGACCTGTTTCGCGGTCGGTCTGGGCATGGGCCTGGTGGCGAGTCCGACGCTGATCGCGGCGCAGACCGAGGCCACCTGGAGCGAACGCGGGGTGGTGACCTCGGCCAATATGTTCGCCCGGTCCATCGGTAGCGCCGTGGGGGTGGCGATATTCGGCGCCCTGGTGAACTCCCGCATCGGTGATACCGGCACGCCGTCGCCGGAAACGCTCGCCGACGGCGTGCATCTGGTATTCGTGGCGGTGGCCGCGATGACCGTGGTGATGGTCGGCGCGAGCGCGCTCATGCCGGGCCGCACCGGCAGCCGATAGCGACCCGGCGGCGCGTCCGGTTACCGCGCCCCGCGCAGCACTTCCACCCGCTCCGCGGCCTCGAATTCGATCACCTGGTGGACCCGGGATTCGCCCACCGGGCCGAGGTCGGCCACCACGACCTCACCGCGGCAATCGACCGATTCGACCAGCGCCTCCAGTGGGATCCCGTCGGAACCGGCGATCCGGATCCGGTCGCCCACGGCGAGCTCGTCGGCGCGCATACCGCTCTCGGTGAGCGGCGCCGGCCCGTCGACACCGCAATAGGTGCGGCCCGCGGTATCGCCGACGCCGCGCTGGGCGATGGTCCACCAGACCGGGGACGAACTGTCCCCGGAGGTGCGGTGATGCCAGCGCAACACCCGGTCCCGACCGGCCTCGGCGGCGGCCCGGCTCTCGTGTACCGAGACGTGTCGCGGCACCGGGGAGCGCCGCGGCCGGACGGTCCCCGCGGCACCGTCGACCACCAGGATCCAGTGGGCGGAGGCATCCTGGTCGCGGGCCGCGTTGACCCGTTTGGCCAGGGCCTGGCCCGGTGTCGCGCCCAGGCGGTCGGCGACATCGGCGAGGCTCTCCGCCAGGCCGAGTGCCCGCAGGAATCCCGCGACCTCGATCTCGGCGGTGCCCAGCCGCTGCGCGAGCACCGGCATGGGCGTGCGTTCGCGCCAAGCGGTGCGCGCGATATGTTCGTGCTCGGTGAGCCAGAGAATGGACGGACCGTGCAGATGCCGGTCCAGAACCACCGCCCACCAGTCCCATTCCGGATCGGCGGCCATCCGGTCGCGGATCCAGCCCGCCCGCTCGCCGGCCCGCACCTTCTCCTCCGGCGGGATGAAGTTGCGTAGTGCGGCCTGCAGCGCCGACGGTGTACGGCCGAGTTCGGCGGCGATATCGTCGGGCCGGGCGCCGGAGCGCAGTTCCGAGGCGACGGCCCGGTATTCCGATTCGCGCCACGATGTTCCGTGCCGGCGCGGCGGCAGCAGTCGTTCGTTCCCGAATTCACTCATCACAGAACCCCCGGTTCCGAAACGCCGGAGAGCGGTGCGCCGCGACCGGTCCGCCCCGGCCGCGACCTACCCTCCGACTGTGTCCTACCTGCATGATTCTACGGTGGGGGTCCGACAGAAAACCGCTCCGCGACCTCGTCGCGGAGCGGTTCACCGAAGCGTGGATCCCCAGTGCCGCAAGCAGAATCGGAACGCCGCGTGGACCACGAGTCCCGACCGCGGCCCGGCTCGGGGCGGGATCCGGTTGTTACGGAGTGGAATAGCCGATCAGCGCGCCCACACCCGCGCCGATCGGGATGGTGATCAACGCGCCGACGCCGCCCAGGAAGAAGCCCAGTACCGCGCCGATCCCGCCGCCGATCAGGGCGCCGATTCCGGCGTTGTGCATCTTGCGGGCCTCGATGCCCGGGTCGGCGACCAGTTCGGCCACATGATCGCTCGCCGCTGTGGACGCGCCCGGCGTCAGGGTCAGCGTGCGGCCGTCGGCGGAGATATCGGCGGCCAGCGGTGCGGTCTGCCCCGCGGCGGCGAGTCCCAGCGGGAGGGTGGTCAGGGTCCGGCCGGACGCGTCGGCCAGGATGACCGCCGCGCCGTCCGCCGTCGGCCGGAAGCTACCGGCGTCGAGGGTGGTGGCGACGGCGGTCCCGCTCTCGTTCGGCGCGACCACGTAGCCGACCCCCTGCTCGCTTCCGCGGACCGCGATATCCGCCGCGGTCGGTGCATCGGCCGCGGCGGTGCCCGTGGCCACGCCGAGGGCGCCGATGGAGATCAGTGCCGTGGCCGCTATGTGCTCGATTCTCATGATGTTCCCCACTCGATCTGCCGGCGCGGGGCGCCGGCGGTTCCCCAGGAAGCCGGATTTCGGCCCGGAACCCATTCTCACGGAACATAATCGGACCGACAATGCTTTCGGCGGATTGCCGTATATCCGGCAATCCGCCGCCGTGCCCGCCTGATGGCACGCCCGGATGCCGCTAGATATCCAGGATATGGGGGAGTCCGGCCCGGAAGCGGTCCGCGTCGAGCTTCTTCGCGGCGTCGAAGGCGGGCAGTGCCACCAGCGGGAACACCGGCGCGTACGGTGCCGGATCGTCCGCGGCGTCGATGATGGCATTGGCCGCCGCGCGCCCGGATTCGTTCGCGCCCTCCATCGTGGCCAGATCGATATGGCTGCGGACGTGATCGCCACCGAAGAACAGATTCGGGACCGCGCAGCGGGCCTCGGGCCGGTTGTCGTAGGACCCCACGGTGTTGACGAGCAGCGGTGTCGCGTTGTGGGTGGCGCCGCCCGACCAGGTGATGCCGGGGTCCAGATGCCAGGAGTGGATATCCTCGTCGCGCAACCAGCCGGTGTTGGTGTTCAGCCACAGTTTCAGCTGTGCCCACACCTCCGTGGCGATCTCCTGCGCACTGCACTGTTTGGCCGGCCGCCGATGAATGATTCCGGGGGTGTCCCAATCGGAGATATCGACCGAGAAGCACTCCTGGACCGATCCGTCGCCGTACTGGGCCGGGAAGTCACCGACCCACATCGGCGCCTGCCGCAGGCCGGTGAGCGCCCAGGGCGAACCCAGCGCGGCGATATGGCCCTCCGGGATCTCGGTGGGCCGGCGCAGGTAGTACTGGATGCCGACCATCCAGTCGGTCATGAGTTCCCGCATCCCGGCCAGATGCGGGTCGGCGGCCAGGATCTGGTCGCCGAGCAGCGGCACCGTCTTCTCGACCGGCATGGCGCAGACGTAGTAGTCGGCGATCACGGTATTCGTCGCGCCCTGACCGTCGGTGACGGTCGCCGAATCGATCCGGCCGCCGGAGTACGACAGTCCGCTCGCGCCCGCACCCATGACGAATTGCACGCCCCGCGACCGCAGATACGCCACCCACGGGTCGATCCAGGCCGCGTTGGTGGGCCGGTTCAGGATCCGGTCGACTCCGCCGGAGAACTCCGGGACCACGCCCGACCCGGCGAGGACCAGCGCCTCGCCGATGGTGCCGATGGTTCGTGCCGAACTGAGATGGGGCTTCGCGGCCACGGTGATCCGGGTGAGCGCGTTCACGAGATAGGAGCGGTAGGCGTGGGATTTACCCTCGGCCCGCATGATCTGTTCCCAGGTCTGGTACTCCCACTGGCCGAACCGGCGCTCGGTACTGGAGGTGAACCACATGACCATCTGCTTGGCGAAGAAGGCCAGCTCGTGTGGCGGGAGTTCCGGGATGAAACCGAAGGCCCCGATGATGCTGTTCTGCAGGCGGTCCGGGGTGAGCTGATCGATGGCGCCGAGTTCCACGGGGGCGAAGATGGGCGGCCGGTCGCGGAATCCCGCCACCGTGCCCTCCACCCGGATCAGATTGTCGCGGACGCCGTTGGGGTTGCCGGGAAACGGAATCCGGCTCATGGTGTCGGGGACGTTCTGGTAGCAGCCGGGGAAGAAGCGGAACCCGTGTTCGCCCGGCAGATCCGCCCGGCCGCCGGCGCCGGTACCGGGCACGCCCATACTGCGCGCCTTGCCGCCGAGATAGGCCGGTTCGTAGACGGTGACGCGGAAACCGCGTTCGCACAGTTCGTGCGCGGCCGACAGACCCGCCATCCCGCCGCCGAAGATCGCCACGTCCTTGCCCCCGGTGCGTAGGCCGGGGGTGCGGTGCCGCGCGGGCGCCGCGGCGGCGGCACCGCCCGTGGTCGCGCCGGCCGCGAGAATCGCGGCGCCGGCGAGGGCGCCGCGTAGCGCGGTGCGGCGGTCGATCGAGGCTGACTTCTTCGGCAGCTGATCCGACATGGTGATCTCCTGGTCAAACGGTGGTGGACGGTGGAGCGGCGGACGGGGTCCCGCGCAAGGCGGTGCAGGAGGTGTGGAATTCCCGGGCCGTGGTGGCGATCTCGTGCGCGATATCGCGCAGTACCGGGCGTGGATCGGTGCGGTGATGCCAGAGGGCGCCGGCGGTGAGTCGCGCCATCCGGGCCGGGCTGTAGAGTTCGGCGGGCCGGCGGGTCCGGGAGAAGATCCCGGTCGTGATCGCGGCGAGGTCGGGATCGGCGGTCGCGGCGCGATACAGCTCCACCTCGAGCGGGCTCATCGTGGTACCCCGGGCGAGCCGGTTGGTCCAGTGGTAGATCTCCCGGCACTCCAGTACCCGCTGCCGGTCCCAGGCGGTGAGGGCCCGGTCCAGCGCGCCCGGATCGTGCAGGACCGCGGTGACCGATTCGGCGAGGTGACGGCCGTAGCGCAGCGCGTCGCGGATGCCCTGAGCGGTGACCGGATCCTTGAAGTGACCCGCATCGCCGGGCAGCGCCCAGCCGGGACCGCTCGCGCGCCGGAAATAGGAGACGATCCCGGTCGCCGACCGCACCCGGGTGGCCTGTTCGCACCCGCGTAATCGCGCCCGCAGGGCCGGGATGCGGTCGATGGCCGCGGCATATCGGCGTTCGGCGTCCCCGGGACGCAGCGCGCCCGCCTCGGCGGGGGGCTGGACCAGGCACAGCAGCAGGCCGTCGTCACACGGGAACGCGGTACCGAGATCCGGTCCCTCGCGCCACTGGGCGGCGGTGGCACGCCAGTCGGGATGCTCGTCGCGCCAGTACGCGAAATAGCAGTCGCGACCACTGGGCTCGGATTCGTAAGGGTTCTCGGCGTCCACGAGTTTCGCCACCGTGCTGCGGCGGCCGTCCGCCCCGACCACCAGCGCGGCCCGGATCTCGGTGGTCTTCCCGTCGGTGTCGCGGTAGCGGACCCCCGCGCAGCGGTCACCGTCCCAGACGAGCTCGGTCACCCGGCTCTGCTCCCGGATCTCGGCGCCGGCCGCGCGGGCGGTATCCACCAGGGCGCGGTCGAGTCCGGTGCGCCGGACGCAGAGGGTGTAGTCGATACCGTCCACCTCCGGAAACGGGGTGGCGATCGTATGCCCGCCACCGGATGCGAACGCGTGGGTGAGCCGGGGTGCGCCCAGTTCCGTTACGGCCTCCAGCGCACCCAGCCGGGACAGTTCGGCGACTCCGGCCGGCCACAGCAGATGGGTGGACAGGGTGTCGGAGGGGAATCGGGCGGAGTCCAGCGCGACGACCCGGTGACCCGCCCGGGCCAGCGTCGTGGCCACGGCCGATCCGGCGCAGCGGGCGCCGACCACGACGGCGTCCACCTGTTCGACCGTGCGGTCGGAGTCAGTCATACGAACCGCCTCGGTCATCGAGTATCGGACACTGTGTCCGATCGATGGTGCGGTCTGCCGCATCGAATGTCAACCATCCGAGCCGCACTGTCCCGCACAGTCTTCCGGCGACGGCGGCGACGGCGGCCATCCGCGCGCGTTGGCGGGGGTGAGGGCCGGGAAGGTGGACGTACCGGGCGGCGAAGGCCCCTGGACGGGCACAATGGCGGCATGGACCCAGTGAGCCGATATCTGTCGTCGCGGCCCGGCCTAGTGGTGAGTGTCCGATGCCCTCGCTGACCCGGGCCCCGAAACCGGCCCGGAAACCCGATGAGGACCGGCGTGCCGAGTTCGAGCGCCGGGTGCTGCGCGCGGTGGAGGAACTGCTGGCCGACGGCACCCCCTTCACCGAGATCGCGGTGCAGAAGATCGCCGCGGCCGCCCAGGTGGCCCGCTCGACGTTCTACCGGTATTTCCCGGACAAGAGCCGGTTGCTCATCCGGATGGCCGAACTCGCCACCGCCGATCTCTTCGCCGCCGCCGAACGCTGGTGGGGGGCCGAGCACACCGATCGGGAGGCCGGGGTGCGTCGCGCGATGAGCGCGATGATCGAGGGTTTCCGCCGGCATCGCTATCTACTGCTGGCGCTGAGCGAGGTCGCCGCCTACGACCGGGATGTCGGAGCCTACTGGCGGGGTCGCGTGGCCACCTTCGTGGATCTGGTGCGGATCCGGCTCGAGGCCGACCGCGCCGCGGGCCGGATCGCCGCGGATCTGGATCCCGCCGCCACTGCGCTGGTGCTGGCCGCGATGGTCGAGCGTTCCATCACCACGGCGTTCGCGGTGCACACCGGGATCGGCGACGACGAACTGGCGGCCGCGCTGGGCCGATCGATCTGGCTGGTCGTCTACGGCGACGCGCCCGCCGGGGCGGGCGGTTCCCCGACGGCCTGACCCGCGCCGGTCAGCGGCCGGCGGCCGGCGCGTCCGTCGCGACCGGAACGGCCAGGCGGCGCGCGGCCAGCACCACCGCGGCGCGCTGACCGGGAATTCGCCGGTCCGGGCCCTGTGCGGCGTGCACGGCGGTGGTGCGGGCCAGTTCCGTGAGCATGCGCAACAGTGTCGGTGCGGCGATATCGGCGGTGACGATCCCGTCCCGCTGGCCCCGGCGGATCTCGGCGAGTTTGGGGTCGACGGTGCGGCGCAGTACCCCCTCGATGTGTTCGTCGGCCGGTTCCAGATCGGCCCAGGCCTGGAGGCGGGCGTTCTCCGGATGTTCGAGGAAGTGATCGAAGAGGCGCCCGACATAGCCGGGCAGATCCTCGGCTCGCAGCCGGGTCTGCGCGGTGGTCTGGGCGGTCCACTGTTCGGTGACCGCGGCGTACAGTTCGGATTTCCCCGGGAAGTAGGCGTAGAGACGGTCCTTGCTGGCGTGCGCGGCGGCGGCGATGCGGTTGATCCGCGCGCCCGCCGTTCCGTATTCGGCGAACTCCGCCTTGGCCGCCGCGAGAATCCGCTCCCGGGTCGCCTGGCCTGCCGCACGCATACCGGAATCCTATCTTGCCGAACCGGATGGTTCGGAACTATGGTCGTTGCCGAACCAAATGGTTCGCCGAATCCGTCGATGGGATGAACATGAGCGCGGACACACCCCGGTGGCAACAGTTGCGGGAGCAGGCCGAGGGCGTCTCGGCCGGCGAATTGGACGACCTCTGGGCGCGGCTGCGACCCGCCCGCGCCGAGGAGATCCTCGGCGCCTGGCGCGGTGCTGCCTTCCAGACCGGGCACCCGCTGTGCCGCGCGCTGCCCAAGAGCCGCTGGTACGGCAAGACCTTTCACGCGCTCGACGACGCCAAACCGCTGATCTGCCGGGCGGAGGACGGCACGCTGTTCTCGAATGTCGAACTCGGCCAGGGCGAGGCCACGCTGTGGAACATCGAGTTCCGCGGCGAGGTGACCGCGACCATGGTCTACGACGGGCGTGCCGTATTCGACCATTTCAAATGGCTCGACGACACCACGCTCATGGGCATCATGAACGGACGGCCGGAACTGGTCCTCGCGGACGGGCAGTACTTCTACTTCCTGCTGGAACGGGTCTGAGGATGCGGACCACCGCGGTACTGTCCCGCGAGGCGTCGGCGCCGTTCTCGGTCGAGCCGATCGAACTCGACGCGCCGCGCGACGACGAGATCCTGGTCCGCGTCGTCGCCGCCGGTATCTGCCATACCGACCTGGTGAACCGGGCGCTGGGCAAGGCCGACCGCCCGATCCTGCTGGGGCACGAGGGCGCGGGGGTCGTGGAGACGGTCGGGGCCGCGGTGACCTCGGTCGCCCCCGGTGATCATGTCGTGCTGACCTTCCGGCGCTGCGGTGCGTGCCCCAACTGCGCGGCCGGGCGTCCGGCGTATTGCCGGAACTCCACGGCGCTCAACCATTTCGGCCGCCGGGCGGACAAGTCGGTGCGCATCACGGCCGGCGGCGCCCCGGTGCGCGACGGCTTCTTCGGGCAGTCCAGTTTCGCCGGCTACGCGCTGGCGACCGAGGACAATACGGTGGTGGTCGATCCCGCCGTGGATCCCGCCGTCGCGGCCGCCTTCGGCTGTGGGTTCCAGACGGGCGCGGGCGCGGTGCTGAACGTTCTGCGCCCGGCCGCGGGGTCCTGGCTGGCGGTCTACGGGGCCGGCGCGGTCGGTTCCGCCGCGCTGCTGGCCGCGCGGACGATCCCCGGGGTGCGCACGGTCGTGGTGGAAACCGCGGGGGCGCGCCGCGATCTGGCGCGAGAGCTGGGCGCCGACGCGGTCGTGGACCCGGGCGAGGGCGATACCGTCACCGCGATACGTGATCTCACCGGCGGGGGCCCGGCCCACGCGGTGGATACGACCGGGGTGGCGGCGGTGCTCGGCGCCGCGTTCGCCGCGCTGGATATCGGTGGGACGGTGGTCGCGGTGGGCCTGGGCGCCGGGGTTCCGCCGATCGATGTGCGGGAGATGGTCTTACAGGGCAAATCGGTCCGGGGCTGCCTGGAGGGCGACGCGGAGCCGAAGGCCTTCATTCCGCACCTGCTGGATCTGTACGGCCGCGGTCTGCTGCCGGTGGATCGGTTGGTGACCCGTTTCCCGCATACCGATATCGCCGCCGCCCTGGCGGCCCAGCGCGCCGGCACGGTGATCAAGCCGGTGCTCACCTGGTGAGCCGGGAGGGAGCCGCTGTGGACTGCCCGGTCCCCGCCCGGGTGGCCGGATCGAGCGGGATCCGTTCACATCGAGCTCATTCCGGTGCCATATCGCCGGGGTAGGCTGGCCCGTGTCCCGATGTGGTCCGGCGACGCGCGCGGGCCCGGTCCGCCGGAGAGGTGCCGATCGTCATGTCCGAGATCCCGATTCGCGAGTACATCGCGGAATTCCTGCGCACCCACACCGGGCTGGAACTGGACGAGATCCCGGCCGGCGCCACCCTCGGTGACCTCGAAGTGGATTCCCTGACCGTGCTGTCCCTGATCGTGCTGGCGGAGAAGAAATACGGTGCCGAGGTCTCCGAGCGGGAGGCCGCGGCGGCCCGGACCTTCGGTGAATTGATGGACCTGCTGGGCGTTCCCCCGGCACCGGTCCGTTCCACTTCGTGAGCGGGCCGGTGGGCAGCCGGTAGGGGATCGGGCCGGGCGCCTGATCGGTTTTCGCCGGTGCGGAACACCGTCGGGTACCACGACGCCGGCGCGGTGGGGATCCGAGGCCGGCGGCGCGCGGGGCGTGTGATGGAGCCGTCGGTGTGTTGTGACGGGGCGGTGACCGGATGATCCGTCGCTGCGGGAACCGGTCCGGACCGGACGCCGGATGCCGGGCGGATGCCGGAAATTCCGAACCGGCGCGTGTCGCGCTCGCGACACGCCGTCATTTTCGGCTCTGAACAGAACTTTTCGGTGAGTCTCACACCATTGTGCCCGCGATTGCGCTTCAATAACCGGTCGGGTTCGGCTTTACGGAAATGGCATCCGCCGCCACCGCGTATACCGGTATCCGAGAGGGGCACGACCACAATGAGCATGATCCTCACCGCACTGCACGACGGCCTTCCGGCACTGCACGAGTACCGGGTGCTCGCCCAGGTCGGCAATCCCAGCCCGGAAGCACCACCGCTGTCGGACAAGATCACCCAGATGACCAGCTATCTCACCTGGTTCGTCCTGCTGTCCGGAGTCACCTCGATCGTCTTCGGCGGCGGCAAGTTCGCCTGGGAGAAGTGGAACGGCGGCACCCTCACCGCACCGAAGCAGATCGCCGGCGCGATGGTCGGCGGTGCGGTGGCGACCAGTGCGGGCACGATCATGAACGCGATCATGGGTGGCTGAACCCCCGCCCACGGCCGGGACCGGTGCGACCGCCGTGTGATGGCGGCGCCGCCGGTCCCGGCGGGCCGGGATCGGGCCGGTGCTACATTCGCCGATATGCGTTCCGGTACCACGGGAGCGTGGTTGCGCTCACTGCTGCCGGCCATCCTGGTGATGGCCGTACTGGGCATGCATCATCTCGCCGGTGGGCCCGATCACACCGCGTCGGCCCCGCCGTCCGGTCACCACGCGCCGGAGCGGGTCGTCGCGAGTGTGGACCATTCCCACGCCGGGGTCGACGATTCGTGCTGTTCCGGGATATCGCTGCCGGAGTTGCCCGGCCACGACGCACCGGCGCATCCGCCCGGTGACACTGCTCCGGCCGATCACGGGGCCGGACACGATCTGCTGCATCTGTGCCTGGCGATCCTCATCGCGCTGGCCGCGCTGGCGACGGTGCCGGCTCTGCTCGGTCGATGGCGGCCCGGTGCGGTCGCCGGAGCGGGCGCAGGTATCCGCGGCGTCGCGACCTTCGCGCGTCCGCCGCCGCCCGCCACGGCTGTGCGCCTGGCCGCTCTGGGTGTCCTGCGGTTGTGACGGACGGCCGCCGGGCCCGGGTTCTCCGGGTCGCGGTGCCGCCTCGACATCCGCGGACGATCCGAATTCCAGGAGCACAGACATGATCAGAACAAAGCCGACCGCCGCCGTCCTCGCGCTACTCACCTCGGCCGCCGTACTGGCCGGTTGTGGCGATGACGCCGACGACCACAACGGTCACCGATCCACCCCGGCGAGTGTTGCGGCCGCACCGGGATCCGCGCCGGCGGATGCGGCCGAGGGGGAGCACAACCAGGCCGATATCCGTTTCGCCCAGGAGATGATTCCGCATCACCGCCAGGCGGTGGCGATGGCCGCCCTCGTGCCGGACCGCTCGGACAACCCCGCGCTGATCGATCTGGCCGCCGGTGTGCGGCAGGCACAGGACCCGGAGATCACCGCGATGACGGGCTGGCTGGAGGCGTGGGGTGCCGCGGTGCCCGAACCGGGCGGGCATGCGGGGATGGACCACGGTTCGATGCCGGGCATGATGACCGACGCGCAGATGGCGCAACTCGAATCCGCCACCGGCACCGAGTTCGACCGGATGTGGCTGGAGATGATGATCGCGCATCACGAGGGCGCGGTACAGATGGCGCGCACCGAACTGGCCGAGGGTGAATTCGGCGAGGCCCGGACGATGGCCCAGGAGATCATCGATACCCAGCAGGCCGAGATCCAGCAGATGCAGGCGATGCTGCAGGGCTGATGCTCGCGGAACCCGGATCGTGTACCGGCGCGATCCGGGTTCCGGACCCCTGGTGTATACCCGTCAGGGGTATATATTCGGGGTATGGCCACCGACCACGCACACGGCACCGGGTCCGGCGCGACCGCCGGGCATGCCCATCACGGAGGGGCACCGGACGCGGGCGACCACTCCGGCCCGCACGCCGGTCACGGCGACCACGCGGCGGTTTTCCGGCGCCTGTTCTGGGTGATGCTGGTTCTCGCGATCCCGGTGGTGGCCGCCGATATGATGTTCGCCGATCTGGTCGGCTACACGGTGCCCGATGCGCTGGCCTGGGTATCGCCGGTGCTCGGGACGGTGATGTACGGCTGGGGCGGGCGCCCGTTCCTCACCGGTGCGGTCACCGAGATCCGGGCCCGCCGGCCGGGCATGATGCTGCTCATCGCCTCGGCGATCACGGTGGCCTTCCTTTCCTCCTGGGGCGCCTCGCTCGGCATCCTCGCCCACGATCTCGATTTCTGGTGGGAACTGGCCCTGCTCATCGTCATCATGCTGCTCGGGCACTGGCTCGAGATGCGGTCGCTGGGTCAGGCCTCGAACGCGCTCGAATCGCTGGCGGCATTGCTGCCGGACGAGGCGGAACGGATAACCGGTGGCCGGCCGGTGACCGTCGCGGCGGGTGAGCTGGAGTCCGGCGATCTGGTGATCGTGCGCCCCGGTGGCCGGGTCCCCGCCGATGGGACCGTCGAATCCGGTACGGCCGATATGGACGAATCCATGATCACCGGGGAATCACGGCCGGTGCGCCGGTCGCCCGGCGACCGGGTGGTCGCGGGAACGGTCAGCACCGATTCGGCGCTGCGGGTCCGGATCACGGCGGTGGGCGCCGATACCGCGCTCGCCGGTATCCAGCGACTGGTGCGGGAGGCGCAGGACTCCACCTCCCGGGCCCAGGTGCTCGCCGACCGCGCCGCGGGTCTGCTGTTCTGGTTCGCCGCCGGCGCGGCGGTGCTGACCGCGGTGGTGTGGCTGCTGCTCGGGCAGCCGGATTCCGCGGTGACGCGCACCATCACTGTGCTCGTGATCGCCTGCCCGCACGCCCTCGGGCTGGCCATCCCGCTGGTCGTCGCGCTGGCGACCGAACGGGCGGCGCGGGCCGGGGTGCTCGTCACCGACCGGCGGGCGCTGGAAGCGATGCGCACGGTCGACGCGGTCCTGTTCGACAAGACCGGCACCCTCACGAAGGGCGAACCCGCGGTGGTGGCAGTGGCCGGAACCGCCGGCCTCGGGCCGGACGAGGTGGTGGCGCTGGCCGCCGCCGTCGAAGGCGACAGTGAACATCCGCTCGGCCGGGCCGTCGTCGAGGCGGCGGCCCGGCGTGGGCTCGCGGTCCCCGCCGCTCACGATTTCACCGCCCGCAACGGGATCGGCGTCACCGCGACGGTGGATTCGGCGACGGTCGGCGTGGGCGGGCCCGGCATGCTGGCGGAGTACGGGGCCGGCCCGCTGCCCGAGAGCGCGCGCTGGGCGGCCGAGGGATCGACCGTGCTGCATATCGTGCGCGACGGCGTGGTCGTGGGGGCGCTCGCCGCCGCCGACGAGATCAGGCCGGAATCGGCCGAGGCGGTCGCGGCCCTGCACGCGCGCGGTGTGCATGTCGCGATGATCACCGGTGACGCCGAACCCGTGGCCCGGTCGGTCGCCGCCCGGCTCGGAATCGACGAGGTGTTCGCCGGGGTACTTCCCGAGGACAAGGGTGAGAAGGTCGCGCGGTTGCAGGCCGCCGGGCGCACCGTGGCGATGGTCGGCGACGGCGTGAACGACGCGCCCGCGCTGGCCCGTGCCGATGTGGGTATCGCCATCGGCGCCGGCACCGATGTGGCGATCGCGTCGGCGGGAGTGGTCCTGGCAGGCGACGATCCCCGGGCGGTCCTGTCGGTCATGGCGTTGTCGCGGGCCAC
Organism: Nocardia sp. NPDC003345; assembly: GCF_053589395.1. Lineage (NCBI taxonomy): Bacteria > Bacillati > Actinomycetota > Actinomycetes > Mycobacteriales > Nocardiaceae > Nocardia > Nocardia sp. NPDC003345. Next base: position 7,158 of record NZ_JBSFRU010000029.1, on the reverse strand, counting down.
CTACCGCAAGATGATCCAGAACCTGGTTTGGGCGGCGGGATACAACATCGTCGCGGTCCCGCTGGCCGCCGGTGTGCTGGCGCCGTGGAATATCACGCTGCCGATGGAGGTCGGCGCGCTCCTGATGTCGGGTTCCACGGTGGTGGTGGCGCTCAACGCTCAGTTGCTGCGCGGAGTGGACCTGCGTCCGGAAGCGGTCCTCGGGCGCCGGGAACCGCCGGTCGCGACGACCGCCGGATGAGTCCGGGCGCGGTTACCGTCCGGTCAGGGCGGCGATGGGCGCGATCAGATCCTCGGCGTGCAGGGGGGAATCGCTCGACAGGGCGTGCAGCAGGGCGCCGTCGAGGAATATCGCCACCGCCCGCGCGGCCGCGGGACCGGCATACGGCGTGAGAATCTGCACCAGACCGTCGAACCAGACGCGCGCCAGCGGCCGGAGCTCCGGATGCCGGGTGGCGGCGAGGTAGAGCTCGTTGACGGTGAGGGTCTGTTCCGGTTCGGCGAGACAGGCGGCGGTGAGGCCGGCCAGGTCGGCGGGCAGATCGTGGCCGCGTTCCAGTTCCGCGGCCCATCCGGCGAGGGCGGCGCGAGTGGCCGCCGCACTGTCGGCGAGGGCGGCTTCGACGAGTTCGGTGAGATCGGCGAAGTAGTAGGTCGTGGACCCGACCGGTACACCCGCGGCGGCCGCGACCGCGCGGTGCGTCAGCCCGGCCAGGCCCTCCCGGGGGATGAGCTCGCGGGCGGCGTCCAGAATGCGCTGGCGGCGGTGCGGGTCCCGCGGTGTCAATGCGCGCCCGCCAGGTTGAGGGTGACCACACCGGCGACCACGAGCGCCACACCGAGGATCTTGGCGGGGCCGAGTGATTCGCCCAGGAACAGCGCGCCGATCAGCACGATGATCGTGGTCCCCAGGCCGGACCACAGCGCGTAGGCGAAGCCGACGTTCATACCGCGCGCGATCGCCTGGGCGAGGGCGATGAACGCCACCGCATACGCCGAGAGCGAGGCCACCGTGGGCCAGAGCCTGGTGAAGCCCTCGGTCGCCTTCAGCAGGCTCGTGCCGATGATCTCGGCGATGATCGCGACACCGAGTAGTACCAGGGACATGCCGTTCCTCCATATGTGTACGTTTGTCCATGGACAAACGTACACAGCTCGGAACGGTCGGTGCGGGGCGGTCCGGCGGCTCACCCGGCGAGGGACATAGGGTGGGCCCACATCTCAGGACAGGAGGGCCGGGTGGCCGTGACGGATGTGGCCGAGGTGCTGGCCGAACTGGCCGCGCTGGAAGACTCGAGGATACGGGCGGTGAACGAGAAACACGGTGACGACCACGGTGTGAATCTCGGTGCCCTCCGAACCCTGGCAAAACGACTGAGGACGCAGCAGGATCTGGCCCGCGCGCTCTGGGAAACCGGCGATACCGCGGCCCGGTTGCTGGCGTTGCTGATCTGCCGTCCCAAGGCATACGAGCGGGACGAGCTGGACGCCATGGTGCGCGCCGCGCGCACCCCCAAGGTGCACGACTGGCTGGTCAATTATGTGGTGAAGAAGAATCCGCACGCGGAGGAGCTGCGCCGATCCTGGTTCGCCGACCCGGATCCGGTGGTGGCGAGCGCCGGATGGGCGCTCACCACCGAGCGGGTGGCGAAGGACCCCGGGGAGCTCGACCTCGCGGGCCTGCTGGACACCATCGAAGCGGAGATGGCGGACGCTCCGCAACGGTTGCAGTGGGCGATGAACCATACGCTCGCCCAGATCGGCATCGAACACGCCGGCCACCGCGACCGCGCCATCGGAATCGGCGAGCGCCTGAAAGTACTCGAGGACTATCCGACCGCCAAGGGCTGCGTATCCCCGTTCGCACCCGTCTGGATCAGCGAGATGGTGCGGCGCCGCGAGGGCGCATAGGCCAACCCCGCCCGCCGCTGGCGCGGCCCCGGCGGCACAACCCTCGAATCCCGCCGGGGCCGTGAACCGCTATCCCTGCGTGCCGCGCCGGCGACCGAGTAGCACCAGGATCACCAGCACCGCCGCGCCGAGCGCGAGCACCAGCCGGCGGTTGGCCGACAGGCCCGCCGCGGCCATCAGATCGATGGGTTCGGCGGCCGGGCGTGGCGTGATGTGGGTGACGGTCGAGGGGGCCGGTCCGGTGGTCTCGGCGGTCTCCGCCGGCGCGGTGTCCGGAGCCGCGGCCGACGAGGTGATCTCGGCCGCGAGATTATCGGCGAAGGTGCCGATCAGGCTTCCGGCCACATCCGCGAGGGCGCCGCGGCCGAACTGGGCCGGTTTACCGGTGATGGCCAGATCGGTATCGACGAAGACATCGGTGATACCGCCGGACTCCACGAGCCGGCAGGTGATCACGGCCTTCGCGGTGCCGTTGCCGCGAGTCTCCCGGCCGCCGCCCTCCAGCACGGCCACACCGGCTTCCTCGTCCTGCGAGAGGACTTTGATGATGCCGTTGTAGGTCAGCCCCACCGGGCCCAGTTTGACCTTGATCTTGCCGTGGAAATCGTCGCCGTCCCGGGAGGTGAGCACGGCGCCGGGGACGCACGGCGCGATGCGCTCCAGGTCCAGCAGGACGGGCCATGCTTCCTTGGCGGGCACCGGAATCTGGAAGGTGTTCTCTAGTTTCATTCGCGGTCCTAGGCTCGGGTGCCGGTCAGGTCCGCTGGTTCGCGGAGGTCTCGGCGGTGATGGTGGTCGCGGCGTCGCGTACGGCGCGGATGATGCCCTGGTATCCGGTGCATCGGCAGATGTTGCCGGACAGCCCTTCCCGGATCTCGTCGTCACTGGGGTCGGGGTTGTCCGCGAGGAAAGCGGTCGCCGACACCACGAATCCCGGGGTGCAGAAACCACATTGCAGACCGTGGTGGTCGCGGAACGCCTGCTGCACCGGGGAGAGGGTGCCGTCGGTATCGGCCAGGCCTTCGACGGTCCTGACCTCCGCGCCGTCGGATTGCACGGCGAAGATCAGGCAGGCCCGGACGGCGGCCCCGTCCAGCAGGACCGAGCAGGCACCGCATACGCCGTGCTCGCAGCCGAGATGGGTGCCGGTGAGGCCGCAGGTCTCGCGGAGGTAGTCCGCGAGGGTCAGCCGCGGGGGTATCCGGTCGCGGCGTTTCACCCCGTTCACGACCACCGAGATCTCGATATCAGTCATTGCTCGCCTCCTCAACCGCGCGCGTCCAGGCCCGCGCCACCATGACCGCCCCGACCCGGCGCCGGTAGGCGGCGGAGCCGTGGATATCGGCGGGGATCGAGTCCAGCGCCGCGGTCGCGGACCTGCCCACCTCGGTCGCGTCGATCTCCGCCACCGGCCGCCCGATCAGTTCCGATTCAATGGCCGTCGCCCGCAGCGGAGTGGGGGCCAGGCCGAACAGGCCCACCGCGACCCGCTCGATCCGCGAATCGGCGTCCAGCCGTACCGCGATCGAGGTACCGGCCATCGCGAAATCACCGGCGCGGCGGGCGAATTCCTCGATGGCGAAACCGCTGCGCCCCGGCCAGACCGGGAAGGTGATCCCCGTCAGCAACTCGTCGGGCTCCATCGCGGTGCTCCACATCCCGGTGAAGTAATCCGCCGCCGCGATGTTCCGCTCGCCGCGGGGCGAGAGCGTATGCATCTGGGCGTCGAGCGTCAGGGCGACTACCGGGTATTCACCGGCGGCGTCGGCGTGCGCGATCGCGCCGCCGATGGTGCCGCGGTTGCGGATCTGGAAATGACCGATCAGCGGGGTGGCCCGGTGCAGCAGCGGAACATTCCGGCGGATCTCCGGGGACCGGCCGACCGCGGCGTGCGTAGTGCCCGCGCCGACTCGGACCGAATCGCCGCGGTTCTCGATACCGCGCAGATCGTCGAGCCGGCGCAGATCGACGAGGTGGTCGAAGACCGCGAGCCGCAGCGCCAGCATGGGTACCAGGCTCTGGCCACCGGCCAGGATCTTCGCCTCCTCACCCAGTTCGGCGAGTAGCGCCACGGCCTCGGCCGCGGTGCCGGGGGCGTGATAGTCGAAGGCGGCGGGTTTCATGCGGTCACCTCCGGGTTGCCGCTCGCACGGGCCGCCTCGATCATGTCCACGATGCGGGCGGGGGACAGGGGGAGCCGGTCGATCCGGACGCCGAACGGCGCGAGCGCATCGGCGACGGCGTTCAGGACGGCGGGGGTCGCGCCGATCGCGCCGCCCTCGCCGACGCCCTTGAAACCGCCCGGTCCGGTGCTCGGCGTCTCGATATGCCCGAGTTCGATCTCGGGGACCTCGGTCGTGGTCGGCATCAGATAGTCGAGGAAGGTGGTCGTCACCGGGTTACCGTCCTCGTCGTAGGCGAGGTGCTCGTAGAGCGCGCCGCCGATACCCTGCACGGTGCCGCCGTAGATCTGGCCCTCCACCACGTTCGGATTGATCATCGGCCCGACGTCCTCGCTGACAACGAACCGGAGCAATTGCACGTGGCCGGTTTCGATATCCACCTCGCAGGTGCACACATGGGTGGCGTTCGCCCAGATCATCATCTGGTCGGCGCGGTGGCGGCCGGAGGCCTCCAGCCCCGGCGGGATCCCCGGCGGGAGCAATTCGGTCTGGTAATAGGCGATCTGGGCGATCTCGGCGAGCGAGAGGGCGGCGTCGGTACCGGTGACCCCGGCCCGGCCGTGCGCGAAATCGATATCCTCCACGGCGACGCCGAGCTGTTTCGCCGCGATCGCCACGATCCGTTCGCGCAGGATCGCCGCGGTCTGCCGGATGGCACCCGCGGCCATCGAACCCGACCGGCTGCCGTTGGTGCCGCCACCCTGGGGCGCCACCGCGGTATCGCCCTGCAGGGTCTGCACATCCTCGATATCGACGCCGAGTGCGTCGGCGGTGAGCTGGATCGCGGTGGTCTCCAGGCTGTTTCCCGCCGACCCGCCGGACAGGTACACGCTCACCTTGCCGGTCGCGGCGATCCGGATGGTCGCGCCCTCGGTGCTGAGGAACGGGGTGCTACCCGTGGTCGGCTCCACATAGGTGCAGGTGCCGACACCGAGATAGCGTCCCTCGGCCCGCGCCCGCTGCTGCTCGGCGCGGAAGGCGTCGTAGTCGAGGATCTGCAGCGCCTGTTCGAAGGTCTCCCGGGGCGAGCAGTCCGAATACGGCATACCGTTCGGGTTCGCGACGGGCATATCACCGTGGCCGAGCATATTCCGCCGCCGCAGCTCGACCGGGTCCAGGCCGAGCTGCCGGGCCGCGGTGTCCAGCAGCAGTTCCCGCGAGACCGATTCGAACTGCCACGGCCCGCGATAGGCGACCCGGCCCACGGTGTTCGAATAGAAGGAGGCGGTGCTGAATCCCGCCTCGGGAATCCGGTAGGGCCCGGGGAACAGCATCCCGACCGCGATGGACGAGGTCAGCGGGGACGGGATCGGGTAGGCGCCGACATTCTGGACGTGCTCGATGGTGGCCGCCAGAATATGCCCGTCGTCGTCGAAGGCCATGGCGACCTCGCCGTGTTCGTGCCGGGCCATACCGGCCGACATCAGGCTCTCCTGGCGGTCCTCGATCCATTTGACTGCGTGCCGCAGCGTCCGCGCGGCGAGCATCACACAGGCCTCTTCGCGCTGCGGCGCCACTTTCTGCCCGAAACCGCCGCCGGTATCGCGGACGATGACCCGGACCCGGTGTTCGTCGACCCCGAGCAGGCGCGAGCAGAATCCGCGCACCTCGTGTGGTGACTGGGTGGAGGTCCAGATGGTCATCTCGCGGGTGGGGGCGGTCCATTCCGCCACCACGCCGCGGGTTTCCAGCGGGACCGGCGCGTAGGCCTGCTGGTGGATGGTCTGCCGTACGACGTGCGGCGCCGCCTCCAGGACCGGGGCCAGATCGGCCGGTGCGCGCCCGGCCATACCGCCGGCGGAGTTGCCGGGGTGCTGGGCGTGGACGAGTTCGGACGCGGTAGCGGCGGTCTCGTAGTCGACGACGGGATCGAGCGGGTCGTAGTCGACGAGTACGAGTTCGGCGGCGTCCTCGGCGATATAGCGATCGACGGCCACCACCATGGCCACCGGATCGCCCACGAACCGCACCTCGCCCTCGGCCAGCGGTGGCCGGGACACCTCCGGGAAGCCGGGCATATCCAGGGCGTAGGAGATCTCGGTGACCAGCGGATTGAGTTCCGCGGCGGTGTACACGGCGACCACGCCGTCGAGGGCGGCGGCCTCGCTGTAGTCGATCCCGGTGATCCGGGCCCGGGCCAGCGGGCTGCGGACGAAACAGGCGTGGACCATCCCGGGGCGGGTGACGTCGTCCACGAAGGTGCCCGCGCCGGTCACCAGGCGCAGATCTTCGACGCGTGGTATCCGCGCGCCGACAACGGTGGTCTTCTCGGTGGTGCTCATGATCGGCTCCGTCGCGTCGGTGCGTGGTGTGTGGCGCTGCGAGACAGCCTGATTCGACCCATCCGGCCGTTCCTCCGTTCGCGGGATCTCCCGGGCACCGGGTATGGGCGCCCTGGTCCGCCCACCGATGCTGAGCACTTGTTTAGCACCGACGTCCGGGCGGTGTCAATACAGGATATGTCGACTTCAAGAATTAGAATGTCGATTTGCGGAAGTGATATTCTCGCATGTGGTACGAGGTTTCGGCGGTCGCCCGCAGCGAGGAGGTGGAGCATGCGTGACCTTGCCCCGCACCTGGCCCGATGGCGTGCCGAGAGGATCGGCTGCGCGGTGGCCACCGTGGTGGGCATCCGGGGCAGCGCGCCGTTGCCGCTCGGCGCGAGTATGGCCGTGGACGCCTCGGGAACGGTCCGCGGCAGTCTCTCGGGCGGCTGTGTCGAGGCGGCGGTCTACGACCTGTGCACGGCGGTGCTCGACTCCGGCGAACCGGTCCGGCAGACCTTCGGCTACAGCGATTCCGACGCGTTCGCGGTAGGCCTCACCTGCGGTGGCGAACTGGACGTTTTCGTCCAGCGGATCGACGAGGCGCAGCACCGGGTGCTCGCGGCCGCCCTCGGGACATCCGAACCCGCCGCGCTGGTACGGGATCTGCGGTCCGGGGCGATGCTGGCACTGGCTCCCGAGGGGGTTACGGCCTCCGGGGGAGATTGGCCGGAGGCGGTGGTCGGGCGGGCCCGGTCGCAGCTCGCCGCCGGTGCCGACGCGCTGTGCGTGGTCGGTTG
>NZ_JBSFRU010000028.1:0-33111 GCF_053589395.1 Nocardia sp. NPDC003345 | reverse complement strand
GGAGTGAAGAACCGGGTTAATAGGGCCCCACCCTCGAGCGGCGGAGCCGCTCCAATATCCCTGCATTACCCTGTTCGGGTGGCGATATCCAAGGTCGAGCGGCTGATGAATCTGGTCATCGCGCTGTTGTCGACCCGGCAGTTCCTGACCGCGGAGCGGATCCGGGAGAGTGTCGCGGGCTATGAGGACTGTGCCAGCGACGAGGCGTTCAGCCGGATGTTCGAGCGGGACAAGAACGAGCTCCGGGATCTGGGTATTCCGCTCGAGGTGGGTCCGTCGGGGCAGTTCTCCACCGTCGAGGGGTACCGCATCAACCGGGATGCCTATGAGCTACCGGATATCGATCTGACCAGTGAGGAGTCGGCGGCGGTGGCGGTCGCGCTGCAGATGTGGGAGTCGCCGGAGCTGGCGGCGGCGGCCGCGGGGGCGTTGCTGAAGTTGCGGGCCGCGGGGGTGCATGTGGAGACCGATACCGCCTTCGCCGCGATTCCGGCCGTTCCGGCTCGGACGCGGGGGTCGGAGCCGGTGCTGGGGAAGTTGCTCGCGGCCATCGATGCCGGTCAGGCGGTGCGGTTCGAGCATCGGGGGGCGAGCAACGCTCCCTTTCTGATGCGTGATGTGGAGCCGTGGGGTGTGGTGACGTTGCGGGGGCGCTGGTATCTGGTGGGGCACGACCGGGACCGGGACGCGGTGCGGACGTTCCGGTTGTCGCGGATCGGGGAGGAGATCAGTCCGTACGGTCCGCGCAACGCGGTGCGGGCGCCGGCGGGGACGGATCTGCGTGAGATCGTGTCGCGGGTGACCGGGTCGGCGCCGATCACCGGGTCGGCGACGATCTGGGTGGCGCAGGGCCGGGGCCGGGATCTGCGGCGGCTGGGTGAGGTCGTGGACAGCAGGGTCGTGGGTGGGCGTCCGGGCAGTGTGGTGGAGGTACCGATCCGGTCGCAGCATTGGCTGGCGCGGTTGATCACCGGGCTGGGTGCGGATGCGCTGGTGCTGGAACCGGCGGAGTTGCGCGCGGATGTGATGGCACGGCTGCGGTCGGTGATGGACCGGACCGAGGTGGTGTTGTGAGCACGCGGTTGTCGGCGCGGTTGTCGCGCCTGCTGAACATGGTGCCGTATTTCGTGGCGAATCCCGGGATCAGCGCGGCGGAGGCGGCGGCCGATCTGGGGGTCACCACCAAACAGTTGATGGCGGATCTGAATCAACTGTGGATGTGCGGGCTGCCCGGGTACGGGCCGGGCGACCTGATCGATCTGTCGTTCTCGGAGGAGAGCGTGCAGGTGACGTTCACCGCCGGTATCGAGCGCCCGCTGCGGTTGACCTCTATCGAGGCGACCGCGGTGCTGGTGGCGCTGCGTTCGATCGTGGATCTGCCCGGGATGGTGGATCCGACCGCGGCGCATTCGGCGATCGCGAAATTGGAGGCCGCGATCTCGGGGGCCGCGGGGCCGGGTTCCGGCGTGGCGGAGGATCCGGGCTACGGCCCGCCCGAGGCGCCCGCGGTGACGACGGTCCGGTCCGCGGTGGCCGGTGGCCGTGCGTTGCGGCTGGAGTACTACTCGGCCAGCCGCGACGTGGTGTCGACGCGGGTGGTCGATCCGATCCGGATCGTCGCGGTGGACGACAACAGTTATCTGCAGGGCTGGTGCCGGGAGGCCGAGGGCGTGCGTTTGTTCCGGTTCGACCGGATCGAATCGGCGGAGGAACTCGACGAGCCGGCGCGCCCGCCGCACGAGGCCCGCGATACCGACGCCGGGCTCGACCTGTTCCAGGAGGATCCCGGTATTCCGCTGGCCCGGCTGCTGGTGGCGGCCGATTACGGCTGGGTGCTCGATCAGTATCCGATGCACCGGGTGGCGGTGCATCCGGACGGCGGTCTGGAGGCGACCATGCGGTTCGCCACACTGGACTGGATGGCCCGGCTGGTGCTCGGCTTCGGGTCGGGTGTCACGGTGCTGGGCCCACCGGAACTGGTGGCGGCGGTCCGCGAACGCTCCGACGCCGCCCTGGCCGCCTACCGCGCGGCCGGCCTGGATCCGGTGCCCTGAGGTCGTGTGACGATCGCCCGCGGTTAACCGGCGGTTCGACCTGAGGGCACTTGCCTGCGGTTGTGTTCGGTCCCGCTGTTGCGCCAGGTAGCATCGACAGCACCACAGTCTTGGGAGGTAACCACAATGGGCAGTCTGAGCATCTGGCACTGGCTGATCATCGCGGCGCTGTTCGTGGTGTTCTTCGGCGCGAAGCGGATGCCCGACGCGGCCCGCAGTCTCGGCCGGTCGCTGCGGATCTTCAAGAGCGAGGTGAGCGAGATGCACAACGACGGCAAGTCCGAGGGCACTGTCGCGAAGCCCGCCCCGGAACTGCCGTCGGGCCGTGAGGCGGGCGCCTCGGCCACGGAGACCCGGAGCGAGTCGAAAACGCTCTGAGTCCGCTGTCGCCGGGCCCGGGAAACCGGGCCCGCGATGAGGGCTGTCGGCCCGGCGCTGCCGTCGGGCGTTGAGGCACGCTGACACGAGGGCAACCACATACCATGCGAATTCCGTTCGACCCCCGGCGCAGCAAACGCCGGACCAATCCCGATGGCACGATGTCGCTGGTCGAGCATCTGCGGGAGCTGCGCACCCGGCTGCTGATCTCGCTGGCGGCCATTGTCGTGACCACCCTCGTGGGTTTCCTGTGGTACGCGCATTCGTTCCTGGGGATCGAGAGCCTCGGTGAGATCCTGCGTGGGCCGTACTGTGATCTGCCCGCCTCGGCGCGCGCGACGCTTTCGCCGGACGGTGCGTGCCGGTTGCTCGCGACCGCGCCGTTCGAGCAGTTCATGCTGCGGTTGAAGGTCGGTCTCACCGCCGGTGTGGTGATGGCCTGCCCGGTCTGGCTGTACCAGCTGTGGGCGTTCATCACCCCGGGTCTGTACCCGAAGGAACGGAAGTACGCGGTCGGCTTCGTGGTGTCGGGGTCGGTGCTGTTCGTCGCGGGCGCGGTGCTGGCCTACTGGGTGATCGCCCACGCGCTGAGCTTTCTGCTCAGCATCGGTGACAATGTGCAGATCACCGCGTTGAGCGGTTCGCAGTACTTCAGTTTCATCATTCAGTTGCTGATCATCTTCGGTGTCAGCTTCGAGACGCCGCTGCTGATCATCGGGCTCAATCTGATCGGCGTACTGACCTACGAGCGGCTGAAGGCCTGGCGTCGCGGCATCATTTTCGGGTTGTTCGTCTTCGCGGCGATCGTCACGCCGCAGGATCCGTTCTCCATGCTGGCGCTGGCGTTGGCCCTCACGGTGCTGTTCGAGGTGGCGGTGCAGTTCGCCCGGTTCAACGACAGGCGCCGGGCCGTGCGCGCGGAGCAGGATCTCGGCTCGCTCGACGACGAGCAGGCCTCCCGCATCGACTCACCTACTTCGGTGGATGCCGCCGGTCCTATCGGCGGTGCGGACCCGGTGCCCGCGCCGCGCGCTACCGAGCGCCCGGCCTCGGACTATTCCGACACGCTCTGATCCGTCCCGGGCCGGTATGGGAGGTCACTCGCGGCGCCCGGTGCTGCCGTGCCCGGTTCTGCCGGATGCCCGCGGGCTCGGCGGTGCGGGCGGTGGCACCGTAATCCGGGCGACCGGTGTCGGAATCCTCGATTAGTCTCGGACTCGTGACATCGAACGCGTCGCTGACCGCCGAACTGTCCCGGTTCGCTTCCCAGCTGACATTCGAGCTGGACCCTTTCCAGCGCCATGCCTGTACCGCCCTCGAGGAGGGGCACGGAGTGCTGGTCTGCGCTCCCACCGGGGCGGGCAAGACGGTGGTGGGGGAGTTCGCGGTACATCTGGCCCTGGTCTCCGGCGGGAAATGCTTCTACACCACCCCCATCAAGGCGCTGTCGAACCAGAAGTTCGCCGATCTCACCGCGCGCTACGGCCGGGAACACGTGGGTCTGCTCACCGGAGATCAGTCGATCAATGCCGATGCCCCGGTGGTGGTGATGACCACCGAGGTACTGCGGAACATGATCTACGCCTCCTCCGATGCGTTGCGCGGCCTCTCGCATGTGGTGATGGACGAGGTGCACTACCTGGCCGACCGGTTCCGCGGCGCGGTATGGGAAGAGGTGATCCTGCATCTGCCGCCGGAGGTGCGGCTGGTGAGCCTGTCGGCGACGGTGTCCAATGCCGAGGAGTTCGGCGCCTGGATGGAGACCGTGCGCGGTAATACGACCGTGGTGGTGGACGAGACCCGTCCGGTACCGCTGTGGCAGCACGTGATGGTCGGGCGGCGGATGTTCGACCTGTTCGACAGCGAATCCTCCGATCAGCGGGTGCTCGTCGATTCCGATCTGGTCCGCTACATCAAACAGCGGGAGGCCCACGACCGGATGGACGGCTGGGGCGGCGGCCCGCGCGGTCGCGGCGGCCCGCGACGCTTCTTCCGCCCGCTGCCGCGCCCGGAGGTGCTGGCCCGGCTCGACGAGGAGGGGCTGCTGCCCGCCATCACCTTCGTCTTCAGCCGCGCCGGCTGTGACGGCGCCCTCGCGCAGTGCCTGCGATCCGGTCTCGATCTCAACGCCGGAACCGACCCGGCCGTGGTCGACGCGATCATCGAGAAGCACACCGGCGAACTGCCGCGGTCGGATCTCGAGGTGCTGGGGTACTGGGAATGGCGCGAGGCGCTCTACCGCGGGCTGGCCGCGCATCACGCCGGGATGCTGCCCGCGTTCCGGCACACGGTCGAGGAATTGTTCGTCAAGGGCCTGGTACGGGCCGTGTTCGCCACCGAGACGCTGGCGCTGGGGATCAATATGCCGGCCCGCACGGTGGTGCTGGAACGGCTGGTGAAATTCAACGGCGAAACCCACGCCGAGCTGACCCCGGGGGAGTACACGCAGCTGACCGGGCGCGCCGGGCGGCGCGGGATCGACGTGGAGGGCCATGCGGTGGTGCTGTGGCAGCCCGAGGTCGATACCAGCGCGGTCGCCGGACTCGCCTCCACCCGGACCTATCCGCTGCGCAGTTCCTTCAAGCCCGGATACAACATGTCGATCAACCTGATCGACCGGCTCGGTGCCGAGGAGGCCCGGCTGCTGCTGGAGCGGTCCTTCGCCCAGTTCCAGGCCGACCGGTCGGTGGTGGGCCTGGTCCGGGGGATCGAACGCAACGAGGGTCAGCTGCGCAAACTCGCCACGCAACTCGGCGGCGAGGACGGAGATTTCCTCGAGTACTTCCGGTTGCGCGAACGAATCAAGCAGCGGGAACGCCGGCTCAACCAGCAGACCCGCACCGATCGGCGGACCGCGTCGGTGGCCGCGCTCACCGAATTGCGCCGGGGTGATGTGGTGGCCATCGGGGCGGGCCGGCGGGCCGGTCTCGCGGTGATCCTGGAACCCGACGCGACCCCCGGCGATCCGCGCCCCCTGGTGCTCACCGAGGACAAATGGGCGGGGCGGGTCTCGGTGGCCGATTTCCCGGTGCCCGCGCAGCCGCTGGGCCGGATGCGGCTGCCCCGGCGGGTCGACCATCGCACCGCCCGGACGCGTCGCGATCTGGCCTCGGCGCTGCGCAGTACCGGGATCAGCGCGCCGCACCGGCCCCGGCGGGACAGACGTGCCGCGGGGTCCGACGACGCCGAACTGGAGACCCTGCGGCGTACGCTGCGGGCCCATCCCGCCCATTCCCGGCCCGATCGCGAACAGCTGGCCCGGGTGGGCGAGCGCTACAACCGGGTGAGCCGGGAGACCGAGGCGATGCGGCAGAAGGTCGCGACGACCACGAATTCGCTGGCCCGCACCTTCGACCGGATCGTCGGGCTGCTCGAGGAGCGCGGGTTCGTGCGGGCCGGGGAGGTGACCGCCGACGGCCGCCGCCTCGCGCGGATCTACGCGGAAAGCGATCTGCTGGTGGCCGAATGCCTGCGCCAGGGGCTGTGGCGCGGGCTCGGTCCCGCGGAGCTGGCCGCCGTGGTCTCGATTCTGGTCTTCGAATCCCGTTCGGAGGGCGGTTATCTCGGCGCCACCGGGCCCACCGCCCCGATCCGGCGGGCGGTGGCCGACACTCTCGCGCAGTGGTCACGGTTGCGCAACGACGAGGCCGAACACCGGCTGGCGCCGAGCCGTGAACCCGATCTGGGTTTCGTGGACGGTATTTACAAATGGGCCCGCGGTGACGCGCTCGCGGATTCATTGCTGGCCAGCGGAGATCAGGGCACGCCGCTGTCGGCGGGCGATTTCGTGCGCTGGTGCCGGCAGGTCATCGACCTGCTCGATCAGATCCACGGCACCGCCGACGATACGGAGGTCGCCGCCACCGCGGCGAAGGCGGTGCGGGCGATTCGCCGTGGTGTCGTCGCGGTGGACGCAGCGTGAGACCATCGATTGTGATTTGATTTCAACCGCACGCGGGGGGCTACCGTGTGTTTGACGATGCGAGTGGAGGCAACCAGATGAGCGGGCCGTACGGACCGAACGACGCCCCGGGTACGGGGGAGGGACGTAACGATCCCACCCAGGTCTGGGGCGGGCAGCAGCCGCCCGGCGCGGCGCCGCAGTGGGGGAGCCAGCAGCCCTCGCAGCCCCCGGTGCATGATCCGCAGCAGGCGCAGGCCACCCAGCAGTGGGGCGACCCGAACCAGCAGCAGTGGGGCCAGCAGCCACCGCAGCAGCAACAGTGGAGCCAGCCGCAGCCGCAGCCCGAGCAGGCGCAGCCGCAGCAGTGGGGCGATCCGAATCAGCAGCAGTGGGGGCAGCAGCCGCAGCAACAGTGGGCCGATCCCAATCAGCAGCAGCCGCAGCAGCAGTGGGCGGATCCGAACCAGCAGCAGTGGGGGCAGCAGCCACAGGGACAGTGGGGGCAGCAGCCGCAGCAGCAGTGGGGCGGGCAGCCCCAGACCTCCGGTGGCGGTGGTAAGAAGACCGGCCTGTTCATCGGGCTCGGCCTGCTGGCCGTGGTGGTCGTCGGTGCCGTGGTCGGGGTGATCCTGCTGCTCACCAGTACCGATCAGCTCGATCAGGCCGCCGTGCAGGACGGGGTCGCGAAGGTACTCGAGGAGTCCTACGGGATCGAGGACGTCAAGGACGTCCAGTGCCCGTCCGGTCAGGATGTCGCGGTGGACGCGACGTTCACCTGCGATCTGAAGGTCGGCGGCGAGGCCAAGAAGGTCAATATCAAGATCACCAAGGAGGACGGGACCTACGAGGTCGGCCGTCCCAGCTGATCCGTCCCACCGAGAACTCACCGAGAACCCGCCGGGAGGTGCCCCCGGCGGGTTCCGCTGTATCGCGGGCCGGGAGTCCGGCTCAGGATCCGGACGCGAGCGCGGTGATCAGGCGCTGGACCGGGCTTTCCGCGTTGTACCGCGTCGCCAGTTCGGCCAGCGCGTCGGCATCGGCGGGGATGGGGTGCAGGATATCGGGCCGTGACAGGATGACGTCCGCGTCGCGGACCACCCGGACCACCGGCGCGGCGGCGTCCAGATAGTCCGCGGCGGCCCGCAGCTTGGCGCGCATGCCCTGCGCCAGATCGGCATCGGGGTCCTCGACCGCCGCACGCAGCGCCTCGAGGCTGCCGAAACGGCTGATCAGCGTGGCCGCGGATTTCTCGCCGATCCCGGCGGCTCCGGGGAGCCCGTCGGAGGAATCGCCGCGTAGCGTCGCCATATCCGCATAGGCGGGACCGGCGTTCTCCTGCGGAACACCGTATTTCGCGGCGAGTTCGGCCGGCCCGAACAGTTCGGCCTTGGCCAGGCCGCGTCCCGCGTACAGCACCCGGACCGGCGGTGCCGGGGTATCGCGTACCAGTTGCAGCAGATCCCGGTCGCCGCTGACCACGACCACCGGGTCGGTGCGTTCGGTGGAGGCCAGGGTCCCGAGTACGTCGTCGGCCTCGAGCCCCTCGGCGCCGCCGGTGGCGATCCCGGCGGCCGCCAGCACCTCGAGGATCATCTCGACCTGGGGGGTGAGCCGGTCGGGTACGACTTCGGATCCCGGTTCGGCACCGGCGGCGGTATCGAGCCGATGGGCCTTGTAGGTGGGTACCAGTTCGACGCGGAACCGCGGCCGCCAATCCAGGTCGAGGCAGACCACCAGCCGGGCGGGGCGATGGCGGGTGATGAGCGAGGCGACCATATCGGTGAAGCCGCGCAGGGCGTTCACCGAGCGGCCGTCGGGGGCGGTGATCTTGTCCGGAATCGCGTGGAAGGCCCGGAACCACAGACTCGCTCCGTCCAGCAGCAGTAAGGGACGCGGGTCGGATTCGGTCGTAGTCACCTGCCGGAATCTACCGGGCGGCACCGACGATCCCGCGTGCCGTCCCCGGACGCGGGGTAAGTTCGAGATCATGAGCGCGCACACGGAGTCACGGTTCGCGGCGGAGGTCTACGGGGAACGGCTGGATCGGGCGGTGCAACTGCTGCACGCCGCGCATCTGGACGCACTGCTCATCACTCCGGGCCCCGACCTGCGGTATCTCATCGGTTCGGCGGCGCAATCCTTCGAACGGCTGACCTGTCTGGTGATCACCTCCGACAAGGCCACTCCGTCGGTGGTGGTCCCGAAGCTGGAACTCGCGGGTCTGGCCGAATCGGCCGTGGACGATCTGGGGTTGCGGGTCCTGGACTGGGTCGACGGCGTGGACCCCTACGAACTCGTGCAGTCGTCGCTGCATATCGGGTCGCGGGTGGCGGTCGCCGACGCCATGCCGGCCCTGCATCTGCTGCCGCTGGCGCGCACTTTCAGCGGGCTGCCGGTCTCGGCGACCCCGGTGCTGCGCGAACTGCGCATGATCAAGGATGTGGCCGAGATCGAGGCGTTGCGGCGTGCGGGCGCGGCCATCGACCGGGTGCATGCCCGGATGGAGGAATTCCTGCGAGTCGGGCGCACCGAGGCCGAGGTGGGCCGGGATATCGAGGCGGCGCTCGTCGCGGAGGGTCATACCGAGGCCGCGTTCGTGATCGTCGGCAGCGGTCCCAACGGTGCCAGCCCGCACCACGAGGTGTCCGACCGGCGGATCGAGGCCGGTGATGTGGTGGTCGTGGATATCGGCGGGCCGGTGGACCCGGGCTATTACTCCGATTCCACCCGCACCTACGTACTCGGCGAACCGGCGCCCGAGATCGCGGCCCGCATCGGTGAACTGGAGCGGGCGCAGGCGGCCGCCGTGGCGGCCGTCCGGCCCGGCAGCACGGCCTCCGCCGTGGACGCGGCGGCCCGGCAGCCGCTGGAGGCGGCCGGGTTCGGCCCGGCGTTCGTACACCGGACCGGTCACGGGATCGGGCTCTCGGTGCACGAGGAGCCCTATATCGTCGCCGGCAACGAACTGGAACTGCGGCCCGGAATGGCCTTCAGCATCGAGCCCGGAATCTATTTCCCCGGCGAATGGGGCGCCCGCATCGAGGACATCGTGGTCGTCACCGAGGACGGCTGCGAATCGGTGAACCGGCGCCCGCACGGACTCACCGTGCTGCCTGCCTGACCGTCGCCGCACGGTCTGCGCCGAACGCCCTGGTAGCGCCGCAGCAGCGGGTTCCGAGCCCGCTCAGGCGTCGCGCAGCGCGACCCCGCACAGCACCCGCGCCACCTCGATGACCACCACCACCCGGGCCGGGTTCTCGCGGGGGACCCGGTACCGCAGCGCGTAGCGGCGTTCGGCCTCCCGGACCTCGGCCGGGTCGTCGCGGACCGAAGCGGGGCCCTCCAGGGTGAGCCAGCGCCGTCCGTCGACCTGGCCGACGGCGGCGTAACCCCCGCGCCGGGCGTTGTGTGCCTTCACCGAGCCGCCACCGGTGATCACCCGGACCAGGCCCGCGTCGGGGTCCCAGGTGAAACCCACCGGGACCACATGCGGGGTGCCGTCGGCCCGCAGGGTGGTGAGCATGGCCAGATGCCGTTCGCTCAGGAATTCCAGGGCGGCGGGCGAGAGATCGACTGTATGCGGTGCCATGATCAGACCGTAGCCGTCGCGACGCGGGGCGCCGATGTCTCCCGGTTCGGTCCGCCGGTCCCCGCGGATGACAGACTGAGCGCATGGTTGTGCGTCGTACACGAGGGATCGACCCGGGCACAGTGCTGGTGCTGGGCGGACGCAGCGAGATCGGGTTGCAGGTCGCGCTGCGGCTGGCACCGGGACGGGCGGTGGTGCTGGCCGCCCGGCGGTGCGAAGACCTGGACACCGAGACGGCGGCGCTCACGGCCGCCGGGGCCACCGCGGTGCATCCGGTGGAGTTCGACGCCGACGACACCGCGAGCCATCCCGCCCTGCTGGCCAAGATCGTCGCCGACTACGGCCCGGTCGGGGTCGCCGTCCTGGCCTTCGGTGTCCTGGGCGATCAGGCCCGCGCCGAAACCGATCCGGCCCACGCGCTGGCGGTTCTGCACACCGATTACACCGCGCAGGTCAGCGTGCTGACCGTGCTGGCCGCGGAGTTGCGGGCACAGGGCAGCGGTCAGCTCGTCGTCTTCTCCTCGGTGGCGGGCGTCCGGGTCAGGCGCGCCAACTACGTCTACGGCTCGGCCAAGGCGGGCCTCGACGGTTTCGCCTCCGGACTCGCCGACGCGCTGCACGGCAGCGGCGTGCATCTGCTGCTGGCGCGACCGGGTTTCGTGGTCGGCGCCATGACCGAGGGGATGACTCCGGCCCCGTTCTCCAGCACTCCCGACCAGGTGGCCGCCGCGGTGGTGACCGCGCTGGGACGCCGGTCCGGCCGGGTGTGGATTCCGGGGATCCTGCGCCCGATCTTCTTCGGGATGCGGCTCCTGCCCCAGGCGATCTGGCGGCGGATGCCGCGGTGAGCGGTCGCGGGTGGCCGGCCCCGGGGTGGCGGGGGTGAACACCGGCCCTGTGCTCGACTGGGCCGGGCCGCGGATAGCGGTGGTGGGGATCGGTGCCGACGGCTGGGCGGGCCTGCCCGAGACCGCGCGAACCGTTCTGCGCGACTGCGAGGTGGTGCTGGGGTCGTCCCGGCAGCTCGCTCTGCTGCCGTCCGAGGTGACCGCCCGCCGCGATCCGTGGCCGTCGCCGCTGCTGCCCGCGTTGCCCGGACTGCTGGCCGATCGGCGCGATCTCGCGCTGGGGGTGCTGGCCAGCGGCGATCCGATGTTCTACGGCATCGGCACCACCCTGGCGCGGTTGGTGGGACCGGAGGCGCTGCGGGTGCTGCCGCAGCCGTCCTCGGCGTCGCTGGCATGCGCGCGGCTGGGCTGGCCGCTACCGGAGGTGTGTGTGGTGAGCGCGGTCGGCCGGCCGGTCCGGCGGCTGCTTCCGGAGCTCACCGAGGGCCGCCGGATTCTCGTACTGAGCGCGGACGCGGCGACTCCCGGAGAAGTGGCGGACCTGTTGCGGGGCAACGGATTCGGGGCAACGCGGGTGAGTGTGCTGGAACAACTGGGCGGTCCCGCGGAGCGGATCGTCTCCGGGACGGCCGACCGGTGGGACCGGCAGCCGGGCGATCCGCTCAATATCGTCGCCCTCACGGTGGCGGCCGATTCCGGGACCACCCGATTGACCCGGCTTCCGGGCTTGCCCGATTCCGTCTACGCCGGTGACGGGCAGCTCACCAAGTCCGAGGTCCGCGCGCTCACGCTCGCGGCGCTGGCGCCCGCGCCCGGGGAGACGCTGTGGGATATCGGTGGCGGGTCGGGCACCATCGCCATCGAATGGTGCCGGACCGATTCGTCGTGCCGGGCGCTGTCCTTCGAAACCCTGCCGGCGCGCCGTGCGCAGATCACCACCAATGCCGCCGCGCTGGGAGTGCCGGATATCGATATCCGGGCGGAGGCGATCGACGCGATCCGCGCGGACGCGGCGCTGCCGGCGCCCGCCGCCGTCTTCCTGGGCGGTGGGCTCACCACGCCCGGCCTCTTCGACCTGTGCTGGTCGCGGCTGCCGGCGGGCGGACGTCTGGTCGCCAACGCGGTCACCGCCGAATCGGAGGCGCTGCTGCTGGAATGGGCGGGCGCGTACGGGGGTGGATTGCGCCGTTTCCAGGTGTACCGGGGTGAGCCCCTCGGCCGGTTCACCACCTGGCGGCCCCAGCTGCCGGTGACCCAGTGGTCGGTGGTGAAGAACGGCCGGTCGTAGCGGGCGGCGGAGTGTGATGTGCACTGCCCCGGCCCTTCTCGAGTGTGACAACACGAATGGACGAATCGGGCAGCGGTAGTAAGGTCACCGATGTTCCGAGCGTGGGTCACCGGGCCCGCGCGCAACGGGGAGATCGATTGTGAGATACAAGAAGTTCGCCGCGACCGCGATCATGGCCGCCGCGGCCACCGGTATCGCCGCCGGCACCGGATACGCCGCTCCCGCCCCCGCGGCGCCCGCCGCCGGACAGCAGGAGAACGCGGTTCCGGAGGTCAGCGGGCAGGACCGCGGTGTCGACTACCGGCTGGCCCTGGCCGACGCCGGGAAGTCGGTGGTCACCACCGTTACCGGGGGCGCCTTCAGCCTGGACTCCGGCAAGAACGAGGTGGTCCTGACCAACGCGGCCGGGGAGCGGCTCACCACCATCCCGCTGGACCAGCGGTCCGGCGACCAGATCGTCACCGTCGCCGCGAAGATCGACGAAGGCAACAGCCGCCTGACCCTCACCCCGCGGGCCACCCCGGTCGCCGGAGCGCCCGCGCAGGCGCAGTTCATCGGCGCGCAGCAGTGGTTCATGAGCGAACTGCAGGCCGCCTCGCTGGGCGCCGCGGTGGGCGCGGCGATCGGTGCCGCGGTCGGGTTCCTGTTCCTGGGTGTGGGCCTGATCCCGGGCGCCATCATCGGCGCCGGTATCGGTCTCGCGGTGGCCGGTGGCCCGCCCCTGCTGGATTCGGCCATCGCCTACTTCAGCGGCCAGCCCTGAGAATTCTGCTGCTGGGCGGGACCGGCGAAGCCCGGGAACTCGCCCACCTCCTGACCGGCGAGCCGGGCCACGAGCTCGTGTCCTCGCTCGCCGGCCGGGTGTCCGAACCCGCCCGTCCGCCCGGTGCGGTGCGGATCGGCGGGTTCGGCGGTGTCGACGGTTTGCGGACCTGGCTGGCGGACAACCGTATCCAGCTGGTCGTCGATGCCACCCACCCCTTCGCCGCGACCATGACCGCACATGCCGCGCTGGCCTGCGCCCGGCTGGGGCTGCCCGTGCTGCGGCTGCAGCGCCCCGGCTGGACCGCCGAACCGGGCGACCGCTGGCATCCGGTTCCGGATACGGCCACCGCCGCCGCGCGTGCGGCCGCGCTGGGCGGCCGGATCCTGCTCACGGTGGGCCGGCAGGAACTGGGCGCCTTCGCCGGGTATCCGCGGCCCTGGTACCTGATCCGGGCCATCGACCCGCCCGAGGCCGAGTTGCCGCCGCGACACGAATTACTGCTCGCGCGGGGGCCTTTCACCGTGGCGGACGAAGCCGCCCTGCTGGCGCGGCACCGGATCGAGGTCGTGGTGACCAAGAACAGCGGTGGCCCGGCCACCGCGGCCAAGCTCGTCGCCGCCCGGGACGCCGCGCTACCGGTGGTGATGATCGACCGGCCGCCGGTGCCGCCGGATATGGCCGTGGTCGGCTCCGTATCCGCGGCGCACCGCTGGATCTCGGAGTTCCGGGGTGCCTTCCCGTGACCGGTGCCGGATACCGGTCATCTCATCCGGCCAGCAACTCCGGGAGCCGGTCGAACCAGTCCAGGACGGCCCGTTCGTAGCCGATCCCGAATTCGAGCGTGGCCCGGGAATGCGGGGAGAGGCAGGCCGGGTCCTCGGCGCGGTAACGGTCCAGGCGTTCCTGATGGACCTTACGCCCGTTGTCGATGATCGAGGCCAGGTGTTCCCGGTCGAGATGGCCGCCGAAATGTAGCGTGAGCAGCAGCGGGAACCGGATCGTCTCGGCGCCGGGATCGCGGGCGATCCAGTCGGCGAACTCCGCGCGACCCGCCTCGGTGATCCGGTACGGGGTGCGGTCCCGGGCGCCCGCTTCACCCTTGACCACCAGACCCGCAGTGTCCATGGCGGCGAGTTCGCGGTAGACCTGGCTCTGGGTGACGGTCCAGAAATCCCCGATCCGTTCCTGCGCCAGTGCCACCAGATCCCAGCCCGACATGGGTCCCTCGTGCAGGAACCCCAGCAGTGAGGCGGCCGTGGAGTTCAGCGACCGCTTCGTTGTGGCGTTCACCACGTCTCCTTTCACCGACGGTATTCCATAGTGGAATGCTATCGGATGCGGGATCAGGTGTGATAGCGCCTTGCCGTGTACACCCGGGGGGCGGCACTCCCGTCGCCGTCGACCACCGCGGTCGTGGAGGCGCCGATGATCAGCAGCGTGCGCATATCGACCTCGGCGGGCTCGAGGTCACCCAGGCGGACCACCCGCACCGTTTCCGACGGTCCGCCCACATCGCGGCCCAGCACCACCGGCGTCGCCGGATCACGGTGTTCGAGCAGCAGTTCCTTCATGGCCCCGACCTGCCAGGTGCGCCGGCTCGAGGCCGGGTTGTAGATCGCGATGGCCATATCCGCCGCCGCCACCGCGGACAGCCGCCGGGCCACCACCTCCCAGGGTTTGAGCCGGTCCGACAGCGAGATCGTGGCGTAGTCGTGGCCCAGCGGCGCGCCGACCCGGCTGGCGACCGCGTTGGCCGCGGTCACTCCCGGCAGTACCCGGACCGGCACCCCGGCCCACTGCGGGTCCGCGGATTCCTCGAGTACCGCGGACGCCATCGCGAAAACGCCGGGGTCGCCGGATGACACGACCACCACCCGTCCGCCGCGCCGGGCGAGATCCAGCGCCATGGCGGCGCGTTCGGATTCGACCCGGTTGTCGCTGGCGTGCCGGTGCTGGCCGCCACGTACGGGCACCCGGTCCATATAGGTCGTGTATCCGACCAGATCGGTGGCGTTCGCGAGGGCGGCGCCCACTTCGGGCGTGGTCCACGCGGTATCGCCCGGGCCGAGCCCCACCACCACGACCTCGCCGGCGTCCGGCTCGGCCCGGTGCTCGGCGGCGTCACCGGAATCGGCGGTGGCGCCGCGGCGTCCGGCCGGCAGCGCGGTCGTCGGTTCCGGCCCGGGGACGAGGGTGATGGCGAAATACGGGACCTGGGATTCGTCCACCTCACCGGCGGGTAGCACACGTTCCCGGCCGGTACTGGCCCGTTCCACGTAGTAGGCGCGATCGAGCCGGCCGGAATCGGCCAGCGCCTTGCGCACCGTGGGATAGGTGCGGCCGAGTTTCATGATCGCGGCGGCATCGCTGTCGGCCAGCCTGCGGGTCAGTTCCGCGGCGGGCATGGTGCCCGGCAGGATCGTCAGCACCTGATCGCCCTCGACCAGCGGCGTGCCCAGCGCGGCCGAGGCGCCGCTCACCGAGGTGATACCGGGGATGATCTCCGCCTCGAACCGGTCGGCCAGGCGGCGGTGCATATGCATATAGGAGCTGTAGAACAGCGGGTCACCGGCGGCCAGCAGGGCCACCGACCGGCCCGCGGCCAGATGGGTGGCCAGTCGTTCGGCTGCCGCGGTGTAGAACTCGTCGATGGCGCCCTGGTATCCGCCCGGATGCTCGGTGGTCTCGGTGGTCACCGGGTAGACCAGATGCTCTTCGAGCTGGCCGGGGCGCATATACGGTTCGGCGATACCGCGCGAGATGCTGCGGCCGTGCCGGGCGCTGTGGAAGGCGATGACATCGGCGGCCGCGATGATCCGCGCGGCTTTGACCGTCACCAGTTCGGGGTCGCCCGGGCCCAGCCCGACGCCCCAGAGTTTTCCGGTCCGCACGCTCATTCCTCTTCGCTCGCGATCGCGTTGAGGGCCGACGCGGTGACGGCGCTGCCGCCGCGGCGCCCGCGCACCGTCAGGTATTCGATTCCGGTGCTGCCCGCGAGCGCTTCCTTCGATTCGACCGCTCCGACGAAACCCACGGGAATCCCGAGTACGGCGGCCGGTGCGGGGGCGCCCGCGGCGATCATGTCGAGCAGGTGGAACAGCGCGGTGGGCGCGTTCCCGATGGCGACCACGGCGCCGGCGAGGTGCTCGCGCCACAGTTCCAGCGCGGCGGCGGAGCGGGTGGTGCCCAGCTGGGCTGCCAGGTCGGGGACCCGGGGATCGCGCAGTAGGCAGAGCACCTCGTTATCGGCGGGCAGTCGCTTACGGGTCACCCCGGAGGCCACCATATCGGCATCGCACAGGATCGGGGCGCCGGCGCGCAGCGCGGTACGCGCCGCCGCGACCACGCCCGGGGTGAACAGCACATCGCCCGCCAGATCCACCTGGCCGCAGCCGTGGATCATCCGCACCACCACCTGCGCGATATCCGCCGGGAACCGGTCCAGTTCGGCCTCGGACCTGATGATCGCGAACGATCGGCGGTAGATCTCACCCGCCTCGGTGAGATAAGTGGCGCGTGTCTCGGGCATGGCCAACACCCTATGCCGGGCCGGGCGGCCCGCGGCGGTGCGGGTGGCGCGAAACGACCCGCCCACGCGGGCCGGCGTATCAGACCGGTGCGCCGGACCACCATCGGTCGACGATATCGGCGCCGGTGTGATGCGGCCACGACACATCGACGACCACCCAGGCGCGGGCCGGATCGTCGAAGGACACGGTGAGCAGGCCGGTATTCGCGCCCGCGTAGTCGCTCCAGCGCATCCGCCCGGACCCCGAAGCCCGGGTCCAGGCTTCTTCGCGGGTGGTGTCGTTGTCGACGGCGGTGGTGAAGGTGGCGTCCCGGCGGGGGTCGCCGCGCCGGAACGACCACACGTAGTAGCTGAGGCCGTTGTCCTGTACGCATTCCACCGCCGGTGCGCCGCCGTTGTTGAGGACATCGATATCGGTGCACCGGACGCCCTGGTAGCCGGTCTCTCCGGGAGCAGGCGGGAGCAGGCCGGGGAACAACGCCACCAGTTCGCCGTTGCGGCCCCATGCGGGATTCGCCGCGGGGGTGACCGGCGCCGAGGTGGTGGGCGCAGAGCTCGAAGCGGAGGCGGCCGGGGTGGTGGTGGAAGCCGGGCCGGGTTCGGAGCCGGCGGTGGACCGGAGGACCGGCGCCACGACGAGAACCGCCACGACCGCCAGGCCGGCCGTCGCACCGAGCAACGCCGCGGTGGAGATCCGTCGGGACCGGGCCCGGTACCAGTGGGCGCCCGGCGACGGCGGCGCCGCCGGGGCCTGCGGCCGCGGGTCCGGGCTGGGCGCGGACACGGCGACCCCCGGAACCACCGGCCGCCGGGCGGGCGTGACGGCGGGAGTGGTGGTCAGCGCGCGGCCGGCCGCGGCGGCGAGGTCGCGGCAGGTGCCGTACCGGTCCGCCGGGGCCTTGGCCAGCGCGCGGGCGATGACCGCGTCCATGGCGGCCGGTATCGACGCCCCGATCTCGGAGGGCCGCGGCGGCGGGTCCTCGAGATGCGCGGTCAGTACCGCCGCCGGATTCGCGCGCTCGAACGGTGGTCGCCCCGTGAGCATCTGGTACAGCGTGCAGCCGAGGGCGTAGATATCGGCGCGGTGATCGGCCGGTTCGCCGCGGATCTGCTCCGGCGAGACATAGGCGAGGGTCGCGACCACCGCGCCGGTATCGGTGAGCCGGGCGTCGTCGCGGATCGCCCGCGCGATCCCGAAATCGGTGACGAGCACCTGATCGCGACCTTCGTCGTCGGTACTCACCAGCAGGTTCGCCGGTTTGATATCGCGGTGCAGCAACCCTCGGCGGTGCGCGGCGTCCAGGCCCTCCGCCGCCTGCGCGACGATCGCCTGCACCCGCCGCGGTGGCAGCGCCGCCCGCCCCTGCCGGATCAGCCGGGCGGCATCGGTTCCCGGTACGTAGCGCATGGCGATCCACAATCGTCCGGCCTCGTCTCCGCGATCGTAGATCTCCACCACATTCGGATGATCGATACGGACCGCGAGATCGGCCTCCCGCTCGAAACGTGTTCGCAGCACCGGGTCCACTCCGGTGGTATCGAGCACTTTCAGCGCGACCGAACGTGGTAGCCGGGGATGGCGGGCCAGGTATACGGTGCCCATCCCGCCCGCGCCGAGGTGCCGCTCGATCCGATATCCGGCGAATTCGCTGCCCGGCCGCAGCATCCGGTCCGCTGTCATCGTGTTCTCCCCGGATCACAGCGGCGCATCGGCCCACCAGCGGTCGAAAACGTCGCGCCCACCCGACCCGCCGGACGCGGCGACCTCGCAGAAACTGCGGCCGGGATCGTCGAAAGTCACCTCGAGCAGCCCGAACCCGGCATATGCGTCGGTACCCCAGCGGACGGTGCCGGTGCCCGACGGCCGGGTCCACCGCTGTTCCCGGAACTCGACCAGGCCGGTGGACTCGAGCGACGGCGCCAGCGGCCCGCGGTCCGGATCGCAGCGTACGTTCACATGGAAACCGGCGGGATCGTCGGTGGGACAGTGCAGCCAGGCGCCGAGATCGTCGTTGAGGGCACACCGCATACCGGCGTAACCGGTCGCTTCGGGATCGGGCGGCAGCAGCCCGGGAAACGCGGCGACGATATAGGCGGCCGGGCCCCACGCGCTGTCCGCCGGTGTGGTGGTCGTGGTCGTGGGTGGCCCCGAAGTCGTCGAGGCCGGTGTGGTCGCGGGGGTGGTGGGACGGCCCGCGACGGTATCCGCCGTACCGCCCAGCACTATCCAGCCGCCGCCCGCCACCACCGCGGCCAGGGCGATCCCCGCGGCGAAGCGGAGCCCGACGGGCGAACGACCGGTGGGCCGGCTCGAGCGCCCGCCGGTCCCGTCTTCCGGTCTCCTCGGATGCCCGGGGTGCGCCGGTCCGTTCTGTGGGGTGCCCGGAGCAATGGTCGCCGAGACGCCTGCCGCGCCGGAGGTGTCCGCCGGTCCCAGTGGACCACGCGGTACCGGTCCGGCGGCGGAATCACCCGGTAGCGGGGGACCGCCGGACACGCCCACGGACACCCGGCTCGGCCCGGTTACCGGAACCGGCCCGGCCCCGAGCGCGGCGCGCGCCGCGGTGGCCAGTTCGGCGCAGCTGCCGAAACGCGCGGCCGGTTCCTTGGCCATCGCGCGGGCGACCACCTCGTCCATCGCCGGGGGGAGTTCGCGCCGCGCTCGCGAGGGCCGCGGTGGTGCTTCGGACAGATGCGCGTAGATCACCGCCGCCCCGCTGCGATGCCCGAAGGGCCTGCTGCCGGTGAGCAGTTCGTAGAGCGTGCAGCCGAGGGAGTAGATATCGGCGCGGTGGTCCACGGGCCGGCCGGACAGTTGTTCGGGGGCCGCGTAGGCGAATGTCGCGAGCACCGAGCCGGTGGCGGTGAGATCGGTGGCGGCATCGAGGGACCGGGCGATCCCGAAATCGGTGATCCGCACGATATCGGCCCCGTCGTCACCCGCCGAGACCAGGATGTTCGCCGGTTTCACGTCCCGGTGCAGCAGGCCGCGGCGGTGCGCGGTGTCGAGACCCCGGGCGGCCTGGTTCACGATCTCGACCGCCCG
The DNA here is from genome assembly GCF_053589395.1 of Nocardia sp. NPDC003345. NCBI lineage: Bacteria > Bacillati > Actinomycetota > Actinomycetes > Mycobacteriales > Nocardiaceae > Nocardia > Nocardia sp. NPDC003345. The sequence goes on along the minus strand of NZ_JBSFRU010000028.1, from coordinate 13,709 downwards.
TGACGGCGGTAGCGCGGCCGGACCGCGGGCCACCAGTGCGCTCGCGTCCACCCCGTCCACGAACCGCATCGAGATCCAGAGCCGGCCGTTCTCCTCGCCGCGGTCGTAGATCGAGACGATATTCGGATGTTCCAGCCGCGCGGCGAGTTCGGCCTCGCGTTCGAATCGGGCCCGGAATTCGGCGTCCGCGGCCAGGGTTTCGTCGAGTACCTTCACCGCGTCGTGCCGGGGTAGCCGGGGGTGTTGCGCGAGATACACCGATCCCATACCACCCGAACCGATCGGCCGGATGATCCGATATCCGGCGAAATTCGCCCCCGCAGCCAGCGTCACGCGTCGACCTCCTGCGCTCACGCTACCGGAGAGAACGCGGCGCCACCTGCCCTACGGCCCGGCCGCGGGACCGCCCGCCCCGGTCCCGCGCGGGCGCGGGCCGATCTGGTCGAGCAGGGCGTTCACCTCATCGGGGAATCCGTTGGTCACCGGTTTCACCGTCTTGTGCGGGAAACGCCGGGTGGCGTGCTCCTCGGCCGCCGAACCCGGCAGGACATAGACCGTCTCCTCCTGCCGCTGCAGCGGGCGCACCACCTCGTCGAGATGGGCCCGCCGATCGTCGAGAAACGGGCCGATGACGTCTTCACCCGCCGGGCACACCGCCATGCAGTAGCCGGCCTTGTAGTTGGGTTTGAACGACAGGCTCTGCCACAGCGAGAACGATTCACCGGTGGAGACGCGGGCGCGATAATCCGTGCGATCGTCGCTGTCGGCCACGGTTTCGGCCCAGTCGGTGAACCCGCCCATGAACTCCCGGTAGTTGTGGGTGTAGCAGGCCTGGAAATCGAATCCGCCCGCCGGGGTGATCGCGCCGACCGGGCATGCCGACACACACAGTTTGCATTCCAGGCACGGGTTGAAATCCAGGGGTGTGCTCGGTTCGTCCACCACCGCGTCGGTGACCACGGTGCCCAGCAGGATGAAGTTGCCGAACCGCGGATGGATGACATTGCGGTGGATCCCCATCACCCCGAGCCCCGCCGCTTCGGCCACCACCTTGTGCGCGATCACCCAGATCCGCCCCGGGAACTGTTCGACCTCCATCGGATAGCCCGGCGCCGGATACACCGCGCGGTACCCCGCGTCCTGAAGCGCCCGGGTGACAGCCCGCGCGACGGCGTTGGTCTCGTCGTCGGCGTGATTGAACTCGGTATTGGCGAGGCTGCGCTGCGGGCTGCGCAGATTGTCGCGGTTCATCCGAACACAGAACGAGACGAATGTCCGGGCGGTGGGCAGGATCCCCCGAGCGGGGCCGGTCTCCTCGGCCACCCGGGGATCGTCGATCCCGACGATGCCCATATCGTCGGCGCCCGCCGCCAGGCATATCTCCCGCAGCCGTGCGGAGGTGAGGACAGGTTCGGGTCGCTCGCGCGGCCGCTCGGACATCCGCCGCACCGTCGGATGCTCGGCGAACCGCCGCGGGGGTTCCGGGGTGGTATCCGATTCGGGCACATCGGCCTCCTGTGTCACGAAGTATTCGGGCCTCGCACACAATGACGATGCGGGAGGCCGGAATTCATCGGTCCGGGAGCCGGTCCTCGCCCGGGCTGTGCGCGACGGTGACCCCGGCCGCGGTGAGGCAGTACTCCCACAGCCGGAGCAGTTGCTCTTCGGAGTAGCGGGTGTGGTTCAGATAGTGCTCGTCGCGGATCTGCCGGTCGTGCCAGAAATGCCCCGCCATCGGCAGCTGCCGGGTGGCGGCGAGCCAGACCGCGGTATCGGCGCCTTCGTCGGGGGTGCGCAGCGCCGGTCGCAGTGCGGAGCTGAAGCGGGGGAGGGCGGTGGTGATACCCGGTGTGTCGACCCAGCCCGGATGCATACTGTGCACGCTGGCGCCGTGGTCGGCGAGCAGTTGGTCGAGCAGCGGAGTGAACGCGACCTGCATCCGCTTGGTGCGCGCGTACGCGGTGGCGCCGCGATAGGAACCCGCGCGGTATTCCGGATCGTCGGCGGGCAGCGGCTGGGTGTACATACCGCCGGAGGCGACGAAGACCGTCCGGGCATCGCCGGAGGTGGTGAGCAGCGGAGTGAGGCGGTCGACGAGGCGCAGCGGGCCGAGGACATGGGTCGCCAGCGTCAGTTCGTGTCCGGCGGAGTTCTCGGTGCGTTCGGCGGGAAGTACGCCGGCGTTGTGGACGAGGATGTCCAGCGCGCAGAGTTCGGCACGCAGGGTGTGCGCGCAGGCGTCGATACTGTCCGGTTCGGAGATATCGCAGCGTACGAGCCGGATATCGGCCGCGGGTACAGCGGTGCGGATCTCGCGGCGCGCCCGTTCGCCCCGGTCGAGGTCGCGTACCGCGAGCACAGTCGAGGCGCCGAGCGCGGCCAGCCGGGTCGCGATGGCCTTACCGATACCGGAATTGGCGCCGGTGACCATCGCGGTCCGGCCGAGCAGCCCGTCCTCGGGTGGATCGTCCGGCGTCCAGGAGCGGGCCCGCAGGTGGAAGCCGAGCCGGCTGTAGCCCGGGACGAGAGTGCGGTCGAGCAGGGTGTCCACGGCGCGGATCACGATGTCATCCCTCATTTCCTCTGGTCAGCACGAACTGTTCGACATCCAGGTAGCCGCTGCGGAACCCGGCCTCGGCGTAGGCGAGGTACAGGTCCCACATCCGCCGGAAGACCGGGTCGAAACCGAGCACCGCGATCCGGTCGGTGTTGCGGGTGAATTGGGCGCGCCACAGGCGCAATGTGTGGGCGTAGTGCTCCCGCATCGAGAAACGCTCGCCCACGGTGAGCCCGGCCTCGTGCGCGGTTTCGGCGAGCAGCCGGGTGGAGGGCAGGAAGCCGCCGGGGAAGATGTATTTCTGGATCCAGGTGTAGGTCTCGCGAGTGGCGAGCATCCGGTGGTGCGGCATGGTGATCGCCTGCAACGCGGCCCGGCCGTGCGGTGCGAGCAGGCGTTCGATCCGGCGAAAGTAGATATTCAGATATTCGCATCCGACAGCTTCGATCATTTCCACGGACACCACGGCGTCGTATTCGCCCGATACCTCGCGATAGTCGAGAAGATCGACCTGGACACGATCGGTCAGTCCCGCGGCGGCGATACGGGCGCGGGCCAGATCGCGCTGCTCGGTGGACAGTGTCACCGACCGCACCGTCGCGCCGCGCTCGGCCGCCCGTATCGCGAGCCCGCCCCAACCGGTCCCGATCTCGAGCACTCGCGAACCCGCGGACACTCCGGCCGCGTCGAGTACGCGATCGATCTTGCGCCACTGGGCGGCGGGCAGATCGGCATACCGCGGGGCCGGCTCGGTCGCGGTGAACAGTGCGCTCGAATAGGTCATCGTCTCGTCGAGGAACAGCGCGAAGAAATCGTTGGAGAGGTCGTAGTGCCGGGCGATGTTGCCGCGGGTGTTGGCACGGGAATTGCGTTCGGCGCGTGGATGCCGGGCCACGTAGAGGCGCCGCAGCGCGCGCAGGGCGGCGGGGACGAGGTTCTCGATATGGGCGGCGAGCACGGTCAGCGCGGCGGCCGGGTCGGGCGCGGACCAGTCGCCGGCCATATACGACTCCCCGAATCCGATCAGCCCGCCGGCGCCCAGCCGGACAGCGAAATCGTCCGGGCGGTGCAGTTCCAGTAGCGGTGTCGAGGGGTCGGCGGGGCGTTGCCCGATGATCGTGCCGTCCGGGTAGACGACCCGCAGTGGTAACCGGCGGACGGCGCGCCGGAAGAGCCGGTCGGCCACCGGGGCGGCGAGGGCAGCGCGGAGTCCGGTGGGCAGCCGATCGACCTCCGGCCAGGGATCTTCGGCGGGTAGGACGAGCGTGGACAGTTCGGTGGTCACCGCGACGGCTCCTCGACGGGTACTGGGGGACGGGTAACGACGGGCAGGCCGCGCAACCACAGCCGCACACCCTGGATACGGATCCGGGCGGCGACCGCGAGCGGGGCCAGCGGCATGACGAGGGCGGCGCGCAGGATCGCACCGGTGGTCGCGGGGCGGCAGCGGCCGGAAACCGACGCCGTCAGTACCGGACGGTCGCGCCGCAGCACGATGGACAGGTGCAGATCGGTGCCGGGTTCGGGCAGCAGCATCCGGTATTCGCCCGAGACATCGTTGAAGGGTGAGACGTAGAACTGCTTGGTGGCGGTCGCGTGGCCGCGGGAATCGGTGCGCAGCAGATAGGAGTACCGCCGGCCGTAGGTGTTGTGCACTTCGGCGACCACGCAGACCGGGATATCGCGGCGGTCGCGGCACCAGTAGACGGTGAGGGGATTGAATACGTAACCGAGTACTCGCGCGTTCGTCAGCATGGTCACCCGGCCGCCGGTGAGGTCGATACCGTGGGCGGCGGCGAAATCGCCGATGTTGCCGCGCAGGCTGCCGCCGGGGTCGCCCAGATGATCGGCCGCGTGGAGACCGGCGAGCGGGCGCAGCCAGCGGGGGAGCCGGGGCATGTCGTCGAGGTCGACGAGCCAGCTGTAGCTGCGGTAGCGGAACCGGTGCCGCACGGGTGTGTGGCGGACGTGGTCGATGGTGGTGTAAACCAGCCGGGCGGTCATGACGCCGGTAGGGGTCGCAGGAGGCGGTGCGGCCACCGCGCACCCAGTTGCCGGGCGGCCCGCAGGCCCGACAGTGCACCGTCCTCGTGGAACCCCCAGCCGTGATACGCGCCGGCGAACGCGATACGGCGGCAGCCTATTTCGCCGAGTCGCTGCTGGGCGGCCACCGAGGCCGGGGTGTAACGGGGATGTTCGTAGACCATCCGGTCGAGCACCGAGCCGGGGGCGACCCGGTCCTCGTCGCCCAGGGTGACCAGGAACCGGGGTTCGCCGGCCGTGCTCAGCCGATGCAGGCGGGTCAGGTCGTAGCTCACCAGGACCCGATCGGGGGTCGCGGTGCAACCGGGCATCCGGTAGTTCCAGGAGGCGCGGGCGCGGGTCGCCCGCGGCAGTACCGAGGCGTCGGTGTGCAGAACAGTGTGATTGACCGAGTACGGCATGGCCGACAGGACGGTGCGTTCCGCGTCGGTCGGCTCGGCGAGCAGACGTAATGCCTGATCGGGATGGGTGGCTATGACAGCGGCATCGAAAATCCGCACCTCGTCGCCCGCATCGCGCACGGCGACACCGTCGGTGACGCGGGCGACCTCACGGACCGGGGTGCCGGTGTGCACCGCGTCGAGCCGCTCGGCGACCGCGCGGACATAGGTGGCGGACCCGCCCCGCACCGTGCGCCAGGTGGGGGAGCCGAACACGGTGAGCATGCCGTGGTGTTCGAGGAAGGTGAACAGGTAGCGGGCCGGATACCGGAGCGCCGTCGCCGGATCACAGGACCAGACCGCGGAGACCAGCGGTGTCAGGAAATGGCTCACGAAATAGCCGGAGAATCCGGCGCGGCGGCCGAACTCGCCGAGGGTGAGCGCTTCGTCCGGCGCGGCGGCGAGTTCCGCGCGGGCCAGCCGGTGGAAGCGGGGCACCTCCGAGAGCAGGCGCAGATAGCGCGCCCGGGTGAGGGTGCCCGGTCGCGGGAAGAGCCCGCCGAGGCCACGGGCGCCGGCGTATTCCAGCCCACAGCCGTCGCAGCGCACCGACATGCTCATATCGGTCTCGCGGGTGGCGATACCGAGTTCGCCGAACAATCGTGTGAGCGTGGGGTAGGTGCGGTCGTTGTGCACGATGAATCCGGTGTCGACCCCGATCTCGCGGCCGTCGCGGGCGTGTACCCGGTGGGTGTCGGCATGACCGCCGAGCCGGTTGTCGGCCTCGTAGAGGGTGACATGCGCGGTGCCGGACAGCACGTAGGCGGCGGTGAGCCCGGCGACGCCGCTACCCACCACCGCGACCCGTCGTCCGGCGCGGACCGCCGGGTCCACCTCGGTCATCTCGTTTCCTCCGATCGGCCCCCGCGAGTTCTTATGCATCGAGTATGCATCGTTTCGGCTTCTATCGCGAGCCGAGGTGGAAATCCGGGTACCGCCGGCGGTCGTGGGCGGGGGTGGTTCGTCGCCGTGCGCCGGACGGATGGGTCGATATCCGAGTCCGAGTCCGAGTCCGAGTCCGAGTCCGAGTCCGAGTTCGAGTTCGGGTGCGCGGCGATGGTGCCGGAGGGGCCGGAATCGGCGGGTGCCTGTTCAGGACAGGTGGTCGAGAGCCCCGGCGAGATCGGTCAGCCGCTGGATCCCGGCCGGGAGAATGACGGCGTCCCAGCCGGGGCCGCCGACGAACACCCGCGCTCCGGCCTCGGTGCCGGCGCGGACACTGGAGGTCAGGGCGGTGGATTCGTGGTGGGACCACAGCACCAGATCGGCCGCCGCGGGCAGGCGGGCGAGCGTATCGGTCAGCGCGTGGGTGGGCACATCCGCGCCGAGCATCTGCGCGCCCACCTCCCGCTCGGCCAGCGCGGCCCGCAGTACCTCCAGTGGCAGGGCGTGCGTTTCGCCCGATGTGCAGGCGAGCACGACGGGCCGCGTGCGCGGCGCGGCGGGCGGAGTGGCGCGATGCAGCGCCGAGGTGATGCACCACGACAGCAGATGCTCGACATCGATGCAGCCTTCGCCGCTGTCCTGGCGGGCGACGATATCGGCGAATACGGGACGGCACAGCCGTTCCCAGGTGTCGACCACACCGAACGTCTCGATATGTGCGCTCAGCTGGGCACTGGCCGCCCGGTAGTCGAGGCGGAACGCCGAGGCCACCAACGATTCCCGGTTGCCCGGCTCGGCCGCGGGCGCGCGGACCACCGCGGCGGCACCGCCCGGTGTGGCGCCCTCCTCGATGAGAAGCAGCATCCGCCGCAGCCGGTCGATATCGTCGGAGCTGTAGAGGCGGTGGCGGCCGGGCCGGTGTCCGGTGGGCCCGATCTCGTAGCGCCGGTTCCAGCTCCGCAGCGTGGCCGTCGGGATACCGAGACGCTCCGCGACCGCACGGACGGTGAATCCGGCCGTATCGGGAGCGGGGGACGGACCGGCGGGCATCGTCTTATTCTGCCTGTACCGGCTCGCCGGTCCGGCCCGGGCTACGTCTCGGCCGGCCGGCGGGCCGCCGTGACCGCGGCCGCCCGGTCATTCCGCCCTCGTCGCGGCCACCCCGGCGGCGGCGCAGAGCAGCCCCCAGCCCGCCGCCACGGCCACGGCCTTGCCGCGTTGCGGCCGGCCGCGTAGCGCGATGCCGAGTACCGCGGCGTCCGAGAGATCCGAGAGCACCCGGCCGGCGAAGGCGATCCGCAGGGCCGACGTGCTGGGCGCCACGAGTATTCCCAGGCCGGAGGCGATATCGCGGCATCCGGTGGTGCGGGCCAGGGCCTGGCGGCCGGCATCGCGGTCGTCCCAGCCGCACGGCGCCAGCAGGACCGACGGACGCGCCGCGACCGCGAGTCCGTAGCACGCCGTCGCCGCACCCACGGCCCGGGCGAAATGAATGGCTGCCATCGTTACCTCCTGCGTCTTCCTGTACGCATCGATTATGCATCTATATAGTGGGTGACGGGTACCACCGATGATCACCACCGCCGATTCCCGAGGAGTCACCGTGACCGCCCATCGAGTCGTTCGCCGCACGCTCGGCCTCGCCTGCGCTCTGCTCGCGTTCGGCGCGTCCGCCGCCGGCGCCGTGACCCACGCCCAGCCCGCCCTTCCGCCCGGCCCGGCGCCGGTGCCCGCCCTGGAGCTCGACCGCTACCTCGGTACCTGGAACCAGCTCGCCGCGGTACCGCAACCGTTCAATCTGGAATGTGCCCGCGACACCCGCGCCGAATACACGCTGGACCCGCAGGGCAACATCGGCGTGTACAACCAGTGCGCGACCTGGTCCGGCGGGCGCAACGAGATCCGCGGCACCGCCAAGGTCAACGATCCGGTGACCCGGGCGCAGCTGCATGTCAGCTTCCCGGGAGTGCCCGGCCAGGACGGTCTCGACGGCCCGACCAACTACATCGTCACCGCGCTCGCCCCGGATTACTCGTGGGCCCTGGTCACCGATCCCACGCGACTTTCCGGCTTCGTCCTGTCCCGGCAGGCCGCCCTGGACGCCCCGACCTGGGATACCGTGCGCCGCGCAATCGAGACGGCCGGGCAGAGTCCGTGCATGTACCTCACCTCACCGACCACCGGCGGGATCTCCGAAACCGCACCGCTGTGTCTGCGCTGACCCGTCCCGATTCGGCGCGGCCGGGGCGTGATGCGGCCGGACGGTCGCGGATGCGGACCGCGGATTCATCGTCGTAGCCGTGGCAGCCCGTCGGGTATCTCGATCTCGAGCCCGACCGCGCGCCCGCCGTGTGGGCGGAACCGGCCGAGCAGGGTGGTGAGGACGAAGATCCGGAACTCGAGACCGTATTTGGCGGCCATCGCGCGCTCGGCGATCCGTCGTTCCCGGCCTACCAGGATCCGGGCCGTACCGGTGCGCCACATGCCGGTGGGGGTGCCGTCGAAGGTGGACCGGGCGACCTCCACCTCCGGCCGCTCGGCGATCCGGGCGACCTTGTGCGAGTGCACCGGTGTGTAGGCGTACCAGCGGTCACCCGCCGGCGCCAGCCAGATCGGTGTGGCGACCGGCGAACCATCGGCGCGAAACGTGCGCAGGGCGAAGAACCGGTCGCCGTCGGGGTCGTCGGTGAATGCCATGAACCGTAGTGTGACAGCTCATCCGCGGTCGTGGTGTGGCCGCCGACGCCCGGAGCCGTCTGCGATCGGGTGGTCCGGACCCGCCGCGCCGCGTAACCGTGGTGGGCGATGTGACCCCGGCATAATGCGGAGATGGCAGACGACTGGAACACCGGCATCATCAACGAATTCCGTGAGAACCAGGGCCGGGTCGGCGGGCCGTTCGAGGGCGCCCCGATGCTGCTGGCCCATCACCGGGGCCGTAGATCCGGCCGTGAATCGGTGACGCCCATGATGTATCTGGCCGACGACCGGGACCCCGGCCTCGTCTACATATTCGCCAGTAAGGCCGGCGCCCCGACCAACCCGGATTGGTACTACAACCTGACCGACGCCGGGCAGGCCACGGTGGAGCGCGGAACCGAGACCTTCGCGGTGACGGTGGCGGAGGTGACCGGCGCCGAGCGCGACCGGATCTATGCCGAGCAGGCCGGCCGATATCCAGGATTCGCCGAGTACGAGGAGAAGACGCGCGGAATCCGCACGATCCCGGTATTGGCCCTGCGTCGCGCGTAGGCGGCCCCCTACACGCCGCTCGCCTGATGCAGGGCTTTCGCGGTGGGGGAGTTGGGCACCCGGGCCGGGTCGGGATAGGTGCCGAGAACCCGGTCCGCGGTGCCCGCGGTGGTGACGGCGAACCAGTAGTGCTCGTTCTTGAAATGGTGCAGGCGGTGATTGCGCCGCACCGCCCGCAGCAGGGCGCCGCGCGGCTGATAGTCGGTGTGGACGAGATAGTGCGTCCATTCGTAGACCAGCCCGAGCACACCCACCGACACCAGGAACGTCAACCCGAGCCCGATCCGGCCGAAGGCGAATGCCGCGATCGCCAGCAGTGCGGGCAGCAGCCACAGGAAGGTCTGCCACGGGATGAACACCAACCGGGTGACGCGCGGGTCGGCATGGTGTTCCCGGTGCTTGCGGGCGAGGAGCGAGTCGATGCGCCACCGGCCGAGGGTGCGCGGCCGCCAGTGCAGCACACAGACGTGGATGACCCATTCCGTGAAGGGGAACGTCGCCACCAGCAGCACCGGGACGAGCGCGTCGGTGAGCTGCCAGTCGCCCACCACCAGCCGCGCGATGAGCGCGCCGGTGAGAAGCCCGGCGATGATCCACGGTGAGGGCGCGGCCACGAAGCCGCGGAAGGCCTGCCGCAGCGTCAGGCGGCCGCGCCGCGCGCTGCTCGCGTCGTCGGCGGCCAGGCGGCGCCGGGCCAGATCGTCGATATCGGCGTTGCGGGCGCGCCGGGTGCGCAGGGTCTGCGGGAGGTTCATGAGGTGGACTCCAGACGACGGAGGAAGGTGTCGAATTCCGCGGTGGCCAGCGAGAGCAACCCCTCGGCGCGGCTCGAGGCGGTATCCGCCTCGCCCGCGACGACCGCGTCGGCGAGGCGCCGGTAGAGCTCGGGGCGGCCGACCTCGGTATCCATGACCCCGGTCAGTGCCGCCATGGCCGGTTCGTAGACACCTCGTAGATGGTTGAACAGCAGGCGGTAGACGATCGATTCGGCGGCATCGACCAGGTGGTCCCAGAATTCGAGCGCGATGCGCTGGCGGGCCAGCGGATCCCGCGCGGACGCCAATTCGTCCACCGCGGCGGTAAATTCGCGGGCGAGCCCGGGACCACCGCGCCGGGCGGCCAGAACGGCGACCTCCCGGCCCAGCGACGCCCGGGTCTCCAGAATGCTGCGCACCACCGACCGGTCGATCTCACCGCCGCGCAACAGCAGCCGCGGTAGCAGTTCCAGACCGCCCGAGCGGCGTGGATCGCGGACGGTGGTGCTGCCGCCCTGTCGTATCTCCACCAGGCCGGCCCGCGCGAGGCGTTGCACCGCCTCGCGCACAGTGGGCCGGGAGACTCCGAGGGCTTCGGCCAGCTGCCGTTCGGCGGGCAGGGCCGATCCGGGCGGCAGCTCGCCGGTCAGCACATCGTCGACGAGCTGGTCGTAGATCTCGTCGGGCACCGAGCGCCGTGCGATCCGTTTCAAGGCCATACGCGAGACCTTAGAACGGTGATTGGTCAGAGGTCAAGTGGTAAGACCAGTTGCTTGGTCAGGGCTTGCCGGTGGATCGGTGCGGGCGGCCACGCGGCCGGCAGAACTCTTGTCGAGGCCGGCGAGCTCGGCGAGCTCCCGTATTCTCGTCGTCGACGAGGCGCTCGAGCAGGCGCGAATCCTGATACAGCGATGCCGTGGTGCGATGCGCCTACATATTTCGCAGGTGCATGCATTCTCTACTTCAGAGTGGTCTCGGTCCCGGATGACGCCGTCGAATATTCCGGTGAACGCAGGCCCGGGGCGGGGTTCGTGAACAATCTGCGATCCCGGCCGGGGAATCGGAGGCGACTCGCTCGAGACCGTCGGCGAGCCGGCGCAGGGATGCGAGCCGAGCGAGAATTCCGGCGCCCGTCAGGGCCAACTTTTCCGGCGGTAGCCCGCCCGTGTGATATTCGGCCAGCGATACGCATAGGTGATAGGAGGCCGAGAAGATCGTCGCGGCCGGAAAGGTGCGCTGCACCGCGCTTTTCAGGTCGCTGTCCTTCTGCCACCGTTCGGCCGATGCCGGCCCGGCGGCGGGCCGGCTGCTGTCGAGGTCACGGCAGGCGATGCCGATCGTCGCGATCTCGTCCTCTCCGGCGATATCCAGCAGCAGATTCCGGCACGCGATCCAGCCGTCGAGGGGCGGTATGGGCATCCGCAGTACGAGTCCGGGTACGTCGTTATCGGCGATGCGGGCCACCGCGATTCCTGTGTTGCCGACCTCCAGTGCGAGCGATGTCATTTCTTCACCGCGGAGGCGAGGAGATCTCACTGCGGAATGCCGAGGTATATGGGCGTACAGGTTCTGCGTCGGTCGGCGGGCGCCGATAATTCGTGGCGGTAATCGGAGAATGCTCCGGTTGCGGTCCGCATGTCACCTCCTGAATCATTACATCGCGTAACGTATCGTAGGTTTGAGACTTCTGGTCCGTCAACCGAATGCTGCTCGTTACTCGTCTCCGAGAGGCAACCGCGCCAATGCTCGTCGATTGCTTACCCCGAGTTTGGGAAAGGCGCGATACAGATGATGGGAGACGGTTTTGGGACTGATCTGCAGCCGGGCGGCGATTTCCCGGTTCGTCGCTCCGGCGGCGGCGAGGCGCACGACCTGTAACTCCTGCGGAGTCAACCTGCCGGCCGCGTCGATGATGGCGTCGTCGGCATTGCCTTCTCCCGCCGCGCGAAGTTCGGTACGTGCCCGTTCGGCCCACGGCCGGGCGCCGAGACGCTCGAAAGTGCCCATGGCCGAGTGCAGCAGAGTGCGCGCCTTCAGTGCCGAGCGCTCACGGCGCAGCCATTCGCCGTAGAGCAGGCCGGTACGGGCGTGGTCGAACCAGCGATGGGCTTCGGCGTGCAGGGTCAGCGCCCGCGCGAACGCGCTCCCGTCCTGCTCGATCAATCCACGGCAACGCAGAAGGTGCGCCTCGATCCAGGACGCCGGGTTCGCGGCACACCACCGCTCCAGAACGGCCATCCGTTCGGCGGCCCGGGCCGGGTCGCAACGGGCCGCCGCTTCGATATGATCGCTGGTCAGGGGGATCCAGCAGCCGATGGCGCGGTCGCTGTGTTCGATCGCCGCTTCGAAGCGGACGATCGCCGAATCGTGACGCCCACAGCCCAGGTCGAGCAGGCCCAGCGCCCACTGGGCGGTCACCGCGCCGGTGGTATCGAGAACCGGCGTCGCACCGGGAAGGTTCGCGTCGGCCAGCGTTCGGCACAATTGCTGCTCGCCTCGTATGGCCGCGAGAACGGCCAGCCCGGCGTCGGTGCGGTGGGCCCGGTCGGGCTGGTCGATATCGCGGGCTGTTCGTCGGCTCTCGTCGAGCAGGGCTTGCGCTTCCGGGAAGTGGCCGAGCAGTGTTTCGGCGGTGCCGAGCGCAATGCCGATGATCGGGAGTCGTCCCGTCATACCGCGTCGGCGGCATATCGTGTTCAGCTCCATCAAGTGTGTGTGGGAGTCATCTATCTCACCTGCGCTCATAGCCTGTAGCGCGAGCATGAATCGGATCGAGTGATCCCCGGCGAATCGAGTCCGCGCGAGAGGGATGGCCCTCCGGACCGCGGCGACGGCGCGGGTCAGGTCTCGCGTACCGTCGCGGAAGGCGATCTGGCCGTCCAGTACGGCCGAGTACTCGTCACCCGCAGCGCCGAGGTCCAGGGCTTCGATGGCAGCTCGGGTGGTGTGTATCCGAGACAGGTCCGGATCCGGCCATATCGCTCCCGCGGCGTAGACATGCATACGTGCCGCGGCGTCCGGGTCGACAGGGTGCAGGTGCGCGGCGGCATCGGTGAACGCGGTGTAGGCGCCGCGTGGGTCGCCCTGTGCCGAGAATATGCGGCCGCGTGCTGCCGACAGCCGTGCCAGATCCGCTCGATCACCGTCGAATCCGGCGATCTCGTCGACCAGCCGGAGTGCGCGGTGCGCCTGTCCGGCCTCGATATTGGCCTCCAAGGCCGCCAGAAGTCGCCGATGCCGGGCGGCCGGATCGGGTGACAGATGGCCTGCGCGCTCGGAAGCGAGCGCGGCCCGCCGGAATTCGGTATTGCGATACGCGTGGCCGGCGACTGCCTCCAGCGCGAGTGCCGCGGTTTCGTCGGGTGCGGTCGCGGCGGCGGCCAGATGCCAGGCCCGTAGCTCGGGGTTGTCGATGCTCGCCGCGATAGCCGTATGTACGAACAGTCGCATGCTGTACGGAGCCATCCGGTAGGCAGCCGCTCGTTCGAGCGGATGCCGGAAGGCGATCGAGTAACCCGAGATACTCACCACTCCGGTTCGCTCCGCAGGATCCAGCGCCGCGGCGGTCGAACCGAATTCGGTGAGAACACGCAGGGCGACGATCAGACTCTCACTGCAATCAGCGGCGACCACCAGCAATGCGATCCGAGTGTCCTCTGGCAGGGCGAGGATAGGGCGCTCGTACTCCCGTCGAAGGCGGTCGGTCAGTGCCAGTGGTCCGATGGTCGGGAGATCTCTGTTGGCGATGGGCAGTTCGAGCAGTGCCGAGGGATTCCC
>NZ_JBSFRU010000027.1:0-33203 GCF_053589395.1 Nocardia sp. NPDC003345 | reverse complement strand
CGACCGAGCGCCGCGCCCGGTTGCTCGAGGCCGCCCTGACGGTCTGGTCGGATCCCGGGACGAATACGACGATGACCGCGATCTGCGCCGTGGCCGGACTCAGCGAGCGGTACTTCTACGAGAGTTTCACCGGGCTGGACGCGGCATTGGAAGCGCTGATGAACGCGATCGCCGCCGAGATCGAGGAGGCCGGCCGGCGGGCCGCCGAAGCCGCCGGCGCGGATCCCGAGACCCGGGTACGCGCGTCCATCCGCGCGTTCGTGCAACTACTCGTGGACGATCCCCGGAAGGGCCGGGTCGCCATCGTGGAATCGGTCGCGATACCCAAATTACGGCAGCGCCGGACCGAACTGCTGCGCCACCTGGCCCACGAATCCGCGCTCGAGGCACGTCAATTCCTCGGATCCCGCGGCCGCAGCGCCGACGACGACGAGACAGCGGGCCTGTTCTTCATCGGTGGTATGGCCGAACTGGTCACCGCCTGGCTGGACGACGCGGTGACCGCCTCGGCCGACGATATCGTCGACGCGGCCGCCCGCGCTCTCCTCGGCCTCTATCACTGACCGGATTTACGTCCGATCGCGCCATAGAGCACCAGCTGGGTTTCCGGCAGATCGTCGTCGAGCCACCGCTGCAGCGGAACCACTCCCGGGTCGAGGTTGTCGAAACCGTCCAGGAACGCGGTCACCTCGTCCAGTGAGCGGTACTTCACCTGCGACGAGGTATTCGCCGCGTCCTTCGAGGTGCGTTCGATGATCTCCGGATGGCTGATATCGGCGCCGTGCGTGAACGCCAGATAGCTTCCGGGGGCGAGGGCGTCGCGGTAGTCGGCCAGGAGCCCGGCCGGGTCCTCCTCGTCCATCACGTAGTGCAGGACGCCCACCATGGTCACCGCGACCGGTTCGGTGAAATCGATACCCGATTCCGTTTCGAGCCGGTTCAGCAGGTCCGCGGGACGGCGCACATCGGCGTGCAGGGCGGTTACCGCCGGATGGTTGCCCATCAGGGCGTTGCAGTGCACGAACACCACCGGATCGTTGTCGACGTAGGCCACCCGTGCGGCGGGGTGGGTCTCGTGCGCGACCTCGTGCACGTTCGGTGAGGTCGGGATACCCGAGCCGAGATCGATGAACTGCCGCACGCCGGCGGCCGCGGCCACGCGCACCGCGTGCAGGAGGAAATTGCGGCTGAACCACGCCAGCGATTTGGTTTCCGGCGCCACCGCCAGTATCCGGTGCGCGAGGGCCCTGTCGACCTCGTAGTTGTCCTTACCGCCGAGCAGATAGTCGAATACCCGAGCCGAGCGCGGCTCGTGTGGATCCACCCCTCGCGGTGTGCGTTCCATCTCCGTCACGCTACCTCCGATTCCGGCCACCGGCCGGTGCCGATCTGTCGCCCTGCCTCATTCGCCCGATTCCCCGCCCGCCGCGGTACGTTCGGCCCGCGCGAGTAACGCCTCGGCGATCGCGCGGGGACGCCGGCCCAACCCGCAGGCGCTGGCCACCCCGTCGACCGGACGCCCCAGAGCGTCCTCGACGAGGGACAGCAGATGTAATTGCTGCTCGTCCGTGGGGGTCTCGTGCACGACGCCCGCGTAGAACGCGGTGTGCGCACCGAGTGCCAGCCCGGCCAGCGGCGCATAGAATTCCGGCCGGTCCGGGGGCGGCACCGCGCCCGCCGCCAACGGGGCGTGCACGAACTCCAGCGGCCGGCCCGCCGGCCAGTGCGCCACCACGGCATTGGCGAGATCGACCAGCGGCCGGGTATCGCGCAGCACGGCCCGGGCCTTGTTGTGCAGGCTCCCGAGGCACAGATGCACCCCGAACCTGGTGCCGGCGGGCGCCGCCGCCGCGATCCCCGCTATCCCGCGGGCCAGTCCCAGCAACGTGTCGGCGGCCCGGTGCGCCGGTTGCGCCGAGGCCATCAGCACCAGTTCGGCGGTGGCCTCGAGCTGGATCACCACCTGGTCGCCGGCCAGTGCCCGGATCGCGGCGATCTCCCGGACGGTCGCAGTGGTGAACGCGGCGCGATGCCGGAGTACGCCGGTGACACCCAATGCGATGAAGGCGAGCGTGAAATCGGTGGGCATACCGATCTGCAGAGCCGCACCCGGCGCCGCGCGCTGCGGGCACAGCCGCGTGAACACCGGTAGGGCCTCCGCCGCCTCGGCCCGGTAGCCGAGTTCGAGCGCCTCGGCGGCGAGCGGGCGATCCCGGGGCACGCGATGGCGGGTCCGGTCCCGGCTCGATCGCCACTCCCTGGGCTGCTCGACCTCCAGAACGCCTCGCGCCACCAGGTCTTCGATGATGGGGCGGATATAGAACTCGTAGCGGCGCGTTTCCCCGGTGGGCACCGTGCGCAGCCGCGGGCCGGCGGCGTCGAGCATGGCTCGCATCGCGTCTTCGGTGGTATCGGCCGGAAAACTTCCGACGAAATGCACGGCCCGCCTGCTCACGTTCGCATCCTAGCCGCGGAAGACCTCGTCTACCTGCCCACTCGGCAATTCGCGGTCGCACTGCGGGGCATGCGGTTCCGGCGGCCGGATCCCGACATTCGTTGCGCGCCAACGCGACCCCGGTTAGGTTCTCTGGGCATGACTGCACTGAGCTCTCCGCGCGTCGGCGGCCGGCGCACGCGCCGTTCGCCGTTCACCGCGCGGCTGCTTGCCGCCCTGGCGGTCGCGGTGGCGTGGTCGGCCCCGGGTGTGGCCCATGCCGACGCACCGGATCCGGGCCGATGCGAGCAGGTTCCGTTCCGGACCGGCGGCGGCACCACCCTGGCCACGACCCTGTGCACTCCGGCGGGCCCGGCGACCGGAAAGGTCATGGTCCTGATGCCGGGTTCGAACTACAACCACACCTATTGGGACTTCCCGCACGCGCCCGAGACCTACAATTTCCGGCGGGCGATGAACGCCGCCGGTTTCGCCACGCTCGTCGTCGACCGGGCCGGCACGAGCACCCGTCCGGCCAGTACCGGGGTCACCGCCACCGCGGACGCCCAGGCGCTGCACGAACTCGTCGGCGCGCTGCGTGCGGGGTACGGCGGGGCCGAACCCTTCGGCACGGTCGTCACCGGCGGCCATTCGCTCAGTTCCGGCGTGGCCGTCCTGGAGGCGACCACCCACCACGACGTGGACGGTGTGCTGCTCACCGGCTATTCGCACAGCCTGAACGTGCCCGGCGCACTCGGGATCATCGCCACCTACCAGCCCGCCGAACAGGATGCCGCGTTCACCGGTCGCGGCTACGACACCGGCTATCTCACCACGCGGCCGGGTACACGGGAACGGTCGTTCCACGCTCCCGAGACCTCCGACCCCGCGGTGGTGGCCGTCGACGAGGCGACCAAGGACGTGTTCTCCGCGGCCGAGTATCCTGACGGGCTGACCTCGACCCTGCCGCCGATGTCGACCGAGATCACCGTGCCGGTGCTCGTCG
Organism: Nocardia sp. NPDC003345; assembly: GCF_053589395.1. Classification (NCBI taxonomy): domain Bacteria; kingdom Bacillati; phylum Actinomycetota; class Actinomycetes; order Mycobacteriales; family Nocardiaceae; genus Nocardia; species Nocardia sp. NPDC003345. The sequence goes on along the minus strand of NZ_JBSFRU010000027.1, from coordinate 29,763 downwards.
TCAACGGCAGCGCCGATGTGCTGTGCTCGAGCGCCTGTGCCGATACCGCGACCCTGCAGGCGGCCGAGACACCGCATTTCGCACCCGGGGCCCGGCTGCGGACATTCGTCCTGCCCGGCAGCGGGCATTCGGTCAACCTGGCGCGCAATACCGCCGAGTACCAGGCGGCCGTCCGGGACTGGATGGATTCGATCCCCGGCTGAGCCGTTACCGGGCCGGGGGCGGCAGTGGCCCGCCGGAGCGCTCCGCCGCGTCGCGCAGTGTCCGGAACTCGGTGGCGAGGGCGTCCAGTGAATAGTGGGCGTTGAGGCCGCTCGGATTGGGCAGCACCCAGACCTCGGTGGCTCCCAGCGCGCCGGGTCGACGGCCGACACCGGTCCGCGGGCGGCCGAACGCGGTCCGGTAGGCGCCCAGTCCGAGTACCGCGAGGATTCGCGGCCGATAGCGCGTCACCCGGTCGACCAGTGCGCGGCCCCCCTCCTCCAGTTCCTGTTTCGTCAGCTCCTGTGCCTTCGCCGTCGTGCGCGGTACGACGTTGGTAATACCCAACCCCAGATCCGGCAGCTGGTCCTGCTCCTCGGGCAGCATGAGGCGCGGGGTGAATCCCGACCGGAACAGGGCGGGCCAGAAGCGATTTCCGGGCCGGGCGAAATGATGCCCCGTCGCCCCGGACCACAGGCCCGGATTGATCCCGCAGAACAGGACCCGCAGATCCGGGGCGATCACATCGGGGATCACCGAACCCGCCGCGGCGGCGAGGTCGGCCGGGCCGGGTCGATAGCGGCTGGACGGTGCCATCTCCTCAGTCTGCCCGATGAGAAGTGTCCATCTCCCGGCTCGGTGCGCGCCGGCGGCCGGTGCGCGGCCCGGTCGTAGAATCGGGGTTGGTCTCATATCCGGCGGCTTCCGCCGCGAGGAGTCCGCCGGATCTCCGGTCCGCTCGCCGGGCGCACGTTCGTTGCCGTAACCGTATCCGCCGATTCGATCGGAAGGTGGTTCGCCATGCGAACCGAAGGAGATGCGTGGGATATCGTCACCGGTGTCGGGCTGACCGCTCTGGGGGTGGCCACCTTCCGGGCCCTGGAATCGGCGCTGCCCGATCCGCTGATCCACGACGACTACGCGGCATTGTTCGTCCGGGCCGCGGGCGAACCCCATTTCCTGGACATCCTCCGGGAACCACCCAGGATCGCGGGGCGGTCCCTGGTTCCCGGGTTCATGGGGTTGCGAACCGCGTTCTTCGACGAGTTCTTCCTCGCGGCCGCCGGGTCCGGGGCCGGACAGGCCGTGATCCTGGCCGCCGGACTGGATGCCCGGGCCTACCGGCTCGACTGGCCGGCGGGCACTGTCGTCTTCGAGATCGACCGGCCCGAGGTGCTCGAATTCAAGGACCGGGTCCTCGCCGACCACGGCGCGGCGCCGCGGGCGCGGCGCCGGACGGTCGCGGTCGATCTGCGCGAGGACTGGCCGGCCGCACTCCTCGCGGCGGGGCTGGATACGGACATTCCCACGGCATGGTCGGCCGAGGGTCTGCTCCCCTACCTCCCGGGGAAGGCGCAGGACGCGCTGTTCGACCGCCTCCACGAACTCTCGGCCCCCGGCAGCCGATTCGCGGTCGAAACCGCACCGACGGATGTGGCGGCGGGGAGCTTCGCCGCCCTCGAGACGAAATACTTCGACAAGAACCCGTTCGGTGAGATCGACCCGACCGAACTCTTCTACTTCGACGAACGCAGCGACGCGACGCGATGGCTGCTCGATCACGGCTGGACGGTGACGGCCACGGGTTCGATCGAACTGGCGCAGCGCTACGGGGTGACACTGCCCGAGCTCCCCGAGGAGCTCGAGCAGCAGTGGCGGCGCCCGCGATACCTCACCGCGGCCTACGACGCCCGATAGCGACGCCCGCTGCGGTTCTTCCTACGTCTTCAGGGTGCGGTCGAAGAGTTCGCGCAGTTCCAGATAATGCCGTTCGGCGCCCGCCTCCTGATACATGGAGGTATCGGCCATCGTGAACCCGTGCGTCGCGTCGGGATACACCGCGGTCCGATGGTCGACGCCCGCGGCCGCCAGCGCGGCGTCGAACGCCTCGATCTGCTCCGGGGTGCTGCTCTGATCGTTGTCGGCGTGCCCGGCCAGGACCTCGGCCCGCACCCTCGGTACATCGTGGTGCGGGCTGTCGGGGGCATCGGTGACCAGACCACCGGTATGGAACAGTCCGATCGCGGCGATCTCGGCGGGCCGGTGTGCGGCCAGCGCGAGGGCCGCGCGGCCGCCGAAGCAGTAGCCGGTCGCGCCGGCGGCGGTATCGGTCACCCCGGGCAGTCCGCGTAGAGCGTCCAGCCAGACAGCACCGTCGGCGCGCAGCACCTCCGGCGTCAGCGCGGCCATCCGCGCGCCGACGCCCCCGGCGAAGAACGCCGCGCGATTGGCCGGATCACGCAGATCGGTCGTGGGTGCGAGATCGGCGGCCCGGCCGGACCGCCAGAAGATATTCGGCGCCAGCACCACGTAACCCCAGCCGGCGATCCGGTCGGCGATCTGTTCGATCTGTGGCCGCAGGCCGATCGCGTCGGGATACAGCAGTACACCCGGGCCGACCTCGCCCGCAGCATAGGCCTCGGCGGTTCCTCCGGACAGTGAAATCTCGATCGTGCTCACCGCCCCGACCCTAGTGAACCGGGGCGGGTGGGCCGTGACGCCGGGGTGATCACGGCGTCACGGCCGGGCTCCCCGTCAGGGGATGACCACCGGGCCCGCGACCGGTGCCGGATCGTCGGCCCAGCGGTGCCCCGACTCACGCGGGGTGAGGCCCTCGTCGGTCCACGCGCCCAGCAGCAGCGCGACCTTGGTGTGCATGATGGTGCGCAGCCGGTCGAAGGAGTTCTGCGGGTTGTCGTCGACCTCGCCGAGCAGCAGCCACCACGCCCAGGCCACCGCCCCGGCGTTCGCCACGAAGTCCGGCAGCACCGGGATGCCGCGGGCGGCGAGCATGGCCTCCGCCTCCGGGGTGGTGGCGGCGTTCGCGGCCTCGACCACGACGCCGGCGCGGATATCGAACGAGTTGTCCGGGGTGATCGCGTAGGAAATCGCGGCCGGCACGAGGATATCGACCTCGGCGGAGAGGATCGCGGGGCGCGGCAGCTGTTCGATCCCGGCGGGCAGCCGGGAGCGATCGATTTCGCCGAAACCGTCGCGCAGGTCCAGCAAGGCCGGGATATCGAGGCCGTCGGCGCAGTGCAGGGTGCCCGCGGCGTCGGCCACGGTGGTGACCTTCATCCCGGCCTCGTGCAGGTAGTAGGCGGCCGCGCCGCCCATGGTGCCCACGCCCTGGATCGCGACCGTGGTGTCGGCCGGACCCCGGCCCTGCCAGACCGCGGCGGCCAGGCAGGCGTGCGCGACTCCGTAACCGCCGATCACGTCGCCGAGCAGGAAACCGCCGTCGACCGCCGCGTTCAGGCCCTTGCGGACGCGCTCGAGCGTGGCCACCGGATCGGCCGCGCGGCTGATCGCGGCATGGTAGCTCTGACCCATACCGAGCTTCTCGAACACCTCGTCGATCAGGTGCTGCGGCACGCCCAGATCCTCGGCCGTCACCCAGTGCGAGTCGATCCAGGGGCGCATCGCCTCACAGAACCGCTCCAGCACCTCCACGGCGCGTGGATCCTTGGGGTCGAAGTCGATCCCGCCTTTGGCGCCGCCGACCGGCAGGTCGAAAGTGGCCGTCTTGTTGGCCATCCCGCGCGCCAGATCCTCCACCTCGTGCACGGTGCAGCCGGCGCGCATACGGGTACCGCCGGTCGCCAGGCCCGCCCGCAGCGTGTGGACGACGAGATAGCCGACCGCGCCGGTCACCGAATCCGTCCAGTGCAGCCGCATATAGGGTTCGGAGCGGCGGATCGCGGGGGCGACGGCGACAGCCGCGGGGATGGTCGGAACGGTGTGCGCGGCCACCTGCGGTGTGCCCCCGGCCGGGTCCTGGATCGTCGTCACGGCGAACCCCTCCTCTTCGTGGTCATGTTTGACGCCACCACCCACGGGGAAATACCCGAGTAGCGAGTGTCCCTGCCCGGACCTCGTCGTCCCCGGCCGATGGCTTGCATCCGGTGCCCCCAAGCGTGCATTCGCACCCGGCCGCGCGTCTATTTACGGTTCGTTCACGGCGTTGTTCAGTACTCCTGCACAACGCTTAGGCTCGTGGGTATGGACCTTTCGCTGGCCCGTCTGCGAATGCTGCGTGAGCTGCACCGGCGTGGCACTATCACCGCGGCCGCGACGGCTCTGCACTACACCGCTTCGGCGGTGTCCCAGCAACTGGCGCAGCTCGAACGCGATGTCGGCACCCGGCTCTTCGAGCGCCGCGGCCGCCGGGTGCAGCTCACCGATCTGGGCGTGCTGCTCGCCGAGCACGCGGAGGAGATCCTCGCGGCGGTCGAACGCGCCACCCAGGCTCTGGAGGAGTCCGGCGAATCGGTATCGGCCAAGATCACGGCCGGGGTCTGGGCCTCGGTGGCCTCCGGCCTGCTGCCCGACGCGCTCAACGCGCTCGCCCGTACGCATCCGGGCATCCTGGTGCGAACCAAGGAGCTGGCGCCGGAGGCCACCGCCGCGGCGGTCCTCGACGGGACTCTCGATCTGTCCTTCGTCCTCGACTACTCGAATTCCCCGATGACCTGGGATCGCGGTCTGGAACGGGCGATCATCGCCGTCGAGCGGTTACACGCCGCCGTCCCGGAAGGCGCGGTGCCTTCGCCCAGCGTCACGCTCGCCGAACTGGCGGAACATCCGTGGATCCTGGCTCCCGCCCGATCGCATTTCGGCCATTCGGCGCGGCTGGCGTTCCAATCCGCCGGGCTCGAACCGCGCATCCACCACGAGGTGGAGGAGCAGGCGACGGCCATGGCGATGGTGGCGGCCGGGCTCGGTGTCACGCTGGTATCCGATCTGGGCCTGGCCCTGCGCCCGCCGGGGGTATCGGTCGTCGCGCTCGGCGATGTCCTCACCCGGACCGTCTCGCTGGCCTACCGCACCAATACGGCACGGCGAGCGGCGTTGCTACTGGTGGTTGACGCGGTCCGCACCGCGGCCGCGGAGAAGGGGCTCGGCGCCGATACCGCCCTACCCGCGCCCACCACCGGGCAGCCGATACCGCCCGGCGAGGACGCCGGGGGCCGGCTGGCTCTCGGGTGATCGCGAGCCCGGCCGCAGCCGGCGCGAAACCTCACGCGCGGCCTCGACCACCAGGGGCGCGACCCGATCGAGCCGATTGTGCTGCCGGTCCCCGCAGAGCGAGATGGCGGCCACCGGCCCGTCCGGTCCGCGTACCGCCGCCCCGGCGCAGCCGACGCCGGGTGCCGATTCACCGATATCGAAGGCCAGACCACTGCGCTGGCGGATCCGGTGCAGTTCACCGTGCAGCACGGTGCGCTCGGTGATCGTGCGCCCGGTCCGCCCGGGCAGCGCCCGGCCGTAGAGATGATCGACGATCTCGGGCACCAGCCGTGCCAGCATCGCCTTCCCGGCCGCGGTGGCGTGCGCGGGAACCCGGCCGCCGACCCGGGACGGAATCCGGCCGGCGAACGGGCCCCCGATCTTGTCGAGGTAGACGCAGTCCGCTCCCTCGAGCACCGTCAGGTGAACCACCATCCCGGTGCGCTGATGCAATTCGTGCAGTAGCGGCGCGGCGGCGGCGCGGATCTGCCCCTGCCCGCCGTCACCGCCGAGCGCCAGCGCGCGGCCGCCCAGCCGGTAGCCGTGGGCGGCGTGTTCGATCCAGTCGAGGCGCACCATCTGGTGCAGGATCCGGTGGACGGTGGAACGCGGCAGCCGGGCGCGGCCGGCCACTTCCTCGAGCGTCAGCCGCGACCCACGCCCCTCGAAGGCGTCGAGGATCAACGTCATCCGCTCGACCATCGACGCGGGTAGGACCTGGTCCGGCGCATCGACCCGGCAGTCCGAATCAATGATGGTCATCGACTACTCCAAACACGCACTTCATGCCTCTATTCATCTCCAAAACTGAAATGAATTCTTGCCGACCGTAGCATTCCGGCGCCGGTCCGAAGGCCGAAATCGGCGCATCCGCTCGATCTCGCTCAGTGGTAACGGCCGCCGGCGTCCGGGCCGCACCGTGAGATGTTGGCGCGCGATCTGCACCGCGAACGAGAGGCGGCATCCCATGACCCGAGCACTACCCGCGCAGCCGGACCCGGCCGCCGTCATGGCCCGATTGACCGGCCCCGGCGGCCGGTTCGAACTGGTCACCGAAGAGGTGCTGGGAGTGGCGATACCGGTGCTGCGGCACCGGGGCCGCTCGACCGGCGATCTCCTCGCCGCATCGCGCGCCTGGGGCGACCGCGACTATCTGGTCACCGCGGACCGCCGTATCTCGTTCGCCGCGCATCTGGCGGATGTCGCGGCGCTGGCGGCGGCGTGGCGTGACGACCACGCCGTCACCGCGGGCGACCGGGTCGCGATCCTGGCGGCCAACAGCCCGGAATGGGTGACCGCGTTCTGGGCGGCCCAGTGCCTGGGCGCCGTCACGGTGGGCCTCAACGGCTGGTGGGTACCGCGCGAGATCGAATACGGGTTACGCCACAGCCGGCCATCGGTCCTCGTCGTCGACGCCCCGCGCGCCCGGTTGCTGGACGGTATCGACACCACGGGCATCACGGTCCTGACGGTCGAATCCGATCTGCCCCGTCTGATCGCCGGCCACACCGGAGCGGAACTGCCCCGGGTGCCCGTCGACGAGGACGACCCCGCGGTCATCCTGTACACCAGTGGCACCAGCGGCCGGCCGAAGGGCGCGGTGCATTCGCATCGAAACCTGCTGGCCGTCGCCGACTACCACCGGTTCAACGACGCGCTGATGGCCGAATTCAGCGGCCGGTCCTACGACGACACCGAGCCCGGCCCGCTGCGCTATCTGCTGACCTCGCCCCTGTTCCATATCGCCAGCCTGCACAATGTGATCGTGCCCCGGCTGGCGACCGGCAGCGCGGTCGTGATGCCCCAGGGTGCCTTCGACGTCGACCGGGTGCTCGGGCTCGTGCAGCGGGAGCGGGTCACGAATTGGGGTGCGGTGCCCACCATGGCCGCCCGGTTGCTGGCCCACGACGACCTCGAGAAATACGATCTGTCCTCGCTGACCGCCTTCGCACTGGCCTCGGCGCCGTCCTCGATCGCGTTCAAGGAGCGGCTGCGCGAACGGCTCCCGGCCGTCGGCACCACGCTGGCCGACAGCTACGGGCTCACCGAATGCAGTACCGCCATCGCGGTGGCCACCGCCGCCGACCTCGAACAGGCACCGGGCACGCTGGGCCGGCCCATCCTCACGGTCGCCCTCGAGGTCCGTACTCCCGGCGGCGACCCGGTTCCGGAGGGAACGGAGGGCGAGATCTGTGTGCGTAGTCCGTTCGTCATGCTCGGCTACTGGGAGGACGAGGCGGCGACAGCGGCGGCGATAACCCCCGACCGGTGGTTGCGGACGGGCGACTACGGACTGGTGCGCGGGGGCAGGCTGTGGCTCACCGGCCGGCGCTCCGATCTCATCCTGCGCGGCGGCGAGAACATCTACCCCACCGAGATCGAACAGTGCCTCGAGGAACATCCCGCCGTCGAGGAATGCGTGGTGCTCGGTGTGCCCCATCCCGATCTCGGTCAGGAGGTGGCGGCCGTGGTCGTCGTCGCCCAGGCCGGGGCGGTCGGCGAAACCGAGTTGAAAGCCTATGCCGCCGAGCGTCTCTCCTATTTCAAGGTGCCGGCCCACTGGCGGATCACCACCGAGTCGCTGCCACGCAACGCGACCGGGAAACTCGCCCGCCGCGCCATCGAGTTCTGATCCGGGCGTGCTCCGCGCCGGTGTGGTGGCGCGGAGCAGGAGCCGGTCTCAGGCCATATCGAACTCCGCCGGCCATTCGGCCAGCAGCAGATCGCAGGTCACCCGCAGATCGTTTTCGGCGCCGGCGATGGTGATCCGGCCGTTGAGACAGGATTGGATCGCACCGAAGGTGGCGTGCACCAGGATCCGCACCAGCGTCGCGTCGCGTTCGGTCACCGTGTCGATACCGGCCGCGTTGTAGAGCAGGCGGCGGAAATTGTCGTCCACTCGCGCGGTATCGGGAACCGTGCTGGCCTTCGCGGTGCTGTTGGACTGGATCATGGCGTTCGCCAGCAGCGGCCGGCGCATCAGCGCCCGCAGAACCTGCACCAGCGTGTCGTATACCGCGTCCGCGGGGCGGACGGCGCGGCGCGAGCGGCGCGCGAAGGCCGCGGCCATCCGGTCGATCTGGTCGAGCATCACCGCGACGAAGAGATGTGTCTTGGACGGGAAGTAGCGGTACAGGGTCGCCACGGCCACGCCCGCGAGTCTGGCCACTTCGTTCATCTGGACCCGCTCGAGGTCGTGCTCGGTGGCGAGCGCGGCGGCGGCATCCAGTATCCGGACGACCCGTGCGCGCTGTTCGGTGGAACTGGGTGCCGCGGCATCGCGCGCTTCGGCGATTCTCGGCATCGCGTGTCCCTCCTTACCGGCTGTCTCGCGCTTCGATGCTGCCAGCATCGCCGCACCCGGCGGCAGCCGCGTCCGATGAGTGAGACCGGCCCGGCTCCGTCGCGGTCCCGGCCAGTGAGATCGTCCGGCGGTGCGTCGCACCACGGACCCTAGCGTCGGCCATATCGGGGCCGCGCGTCGTCAGGGGTATCCGGCACGGCGCCCCCGTCCGCGAGACCGGCCCAGCAGTGGGAACAGCGCAGCAGAGAGGTAGTGCCAGTGATCGACACGAGTCGGTATGGGCCGTGGTGTGTTATCGCCGGAGGTTCGGAAGGGGTGGGCGCCGCTTTCGCCGCAGAACTGGCCCGCGCGGGGGTGAATCTGGTGCTCATCGCGCGTAAACCCGGCCCGCTCGAGGAAACGGCGGCGCGGGCCCGCGCCCTGGGTGTCGAGGTACGCACCCTCGCGCTCGACCTGCTCGCGGCCGACGCGGTGGCGCGGATCCGCGCCGCGACCTCCGATATCGAGGTGGGTCTGCTCATCTTCAACGCCGGGGCGAACAGCTACGGGCACGAGTTCGTCACCGGCGACCTGGACGGCTTCCGCCGCGTGATCACCCTGAACATCGACCGGCAGCTCGAACTGGCCCACCATTTCGGTGCGCCGATGAAACAGCGTGGACGGGGCGGCATCGTGCTGCTGGGCTCCCTGGCCGGCTACCTCGGCTCGGAACAGCAGAGCGTCTACGCCGCCGCCAAGGCATTCGGCCGGGTATTCGCCGAAGGACTGTGGATCGAGCTCGAGCCGTACGGGGTCGACGTGCTGGAACTGGTTCTCGGGGTCACCCGGACCCCGGCCATGGAACGGGCCGGGCTGAATTTCGATATCCCCGGCGTCCTCGTGGCCGAACCGGCGGATATCGCCCGCGAGGGACTCGAACATCTCGCCGACGGCCCGGTCCGGGTGGCCGGGGGCAACTACGAGGCCGCTCGCAAGCGCAGTGGTTTCCCGCGGGCCCCGCTGGTGCGCAGCGCCGCCCGGGCCCTGCGCACCCTGATGAACCGGCCGTGACCGGGCGCTAGAGACCCGCTTTCAGCGGCGCGTCTCCCGGCCGACCGGCGGTGGAGCCCAGTAGTTCCGCGGTGGATGCCGAACCGTCGATCCGGGGCGAATCACCGGCGCCCACGGCATCGGGTCCGGGCTCCTCGCGGTAGCCGGGCGGACGCAGCAGATACCCGAATCGCGCCGGCCACGTCGTCGCGTTCTTGATATCGCGCGCCATCGACGCCAGCTCGCCGTAGTTCACGCGGATCGGGTTGTGGGTGCCGATATTGTGCACGAGCCCGTACCGCACCGGTTCGATCTCCTCGGCGTAGCTGCCGAACATCCGGTCCCAGACGATGAAGACGCCGGCGTAGTTCTTGTCCAGATACGGGTTGTTCGAACCGTGATGCACACGGTGATGGGAAGGGGTGTTGAACAGGTACTCGATCGGGCCCCACAGTTTCCCCACCCGCTCGGTGTGGATCGGGAACTGGAACACCAGGTTCAGTGATTGCATCAGCAACACCATCCACACCGGGAAACCCAGCAGCACGGCGGGCACGAAGAACGTGCTGCGCAGCAGCATCGACGGATTCAGCCACGGCAACCGGACGGCGGTGCTGAGATTGAAATACTCCGAGGAGTGGTGGACCGAATGAGAGGTCCACATCAGCCGCACCCGGTGGTCGGCGCGATGCGCCCAGTAGTAGCAGAAGTCCACCGTCACGAAGGCCAGCGGCCATACCCACCACGCGCCGGTGTCGAGGTGCAGCGGCGCCACCGCGGCGGCCAGTGCCAGCGGTCCGACGACAGCGGCGGCGGTGATGATCGGCTTGGTGATCCGGCCGAGGACGAAGGTCACGATATTGGTCGCGACATCCCGGCCGTGATAGCCGTGTTTACCGGGCCGGGTATCGGGGTCGATCCGGGTCGCCGCCCATTCGGCCAGCATCAGCACCACGAAGGCGATCAGGGTGGGTATCACGAACAATGGATCGCGCATATGCGGGGCCTCTCGCCGAAGTGTCGCTGTACCGATGACGATCCCGCACGATCGTCGGGCGACGGTGTGACGGTAGTGAAGGATCTCTGAGGAACCGGCTCCGGGGCCCTACCGGTAGCCCCGGGCGAGCAGATATCGGGCCCCGGCCTCGAAGCCCTCGGGGCCGGGCACCGCGAATCCGAAGGCGTCGGCCAGGCGGTCGGTGGTATCGAACGCGGCGCATACCGCCAGCGCGTCGGCGACCTGTGCGCGTGAAACACCCGCGGCCAGCACCTCCCGCACATCATCGGCGGTTATCGTCCCCTGCCGGGTGAGGGTGCCGAGCATCCGCAGCATGGCACGCAATCCTTGCTCGATGGGCGCGGTATCCGGATCGGCGAGCACGGCCCGGACCTTCGGCCCGTCGCGATAGGCCCGGGTCGCCGTCGCGGTATGGGCGCCCACGCAGAACGCGGACTCGTTCACCACCGACACATAGGCCGCCATCAGCTCGCGATCGGCCACTGACCATTCGGAGGGCCCGCGCATCGCGGCATGGGTGAACGTCTTGGCCGCGGCGCCGTAGAAATCCGGCCGGTAGAAGACCAGCTTCGCCGCATCCGGCAGCGGGTGGCCGGAGAACACCCGGATGATCGCGAACAGCAGTCTGGTTCGGGGGCGGTATCCGCGGTTCAGGATATCGAGGCGCATCACGGATCCTCGTCCGCGGTCGCCGCGGCCAGTGCCGCGAGACCACTGTCGTAGAGCCGGGCCGCGCGGCCGACCGCCGCGCATACCACCATTTCGAACAACTGATCCTCGTCGAAGCCCGCCGATTTCGCCGCGGCGAACTCGGCGTCGGTGATCCGGCCCGGTGCCGTGACGACGTTGCCGAGCAATGTCCGCAGCGGCGGGGGCGCGTCGGATCCGGCGAAGGCCCGGGCGCGTTGCTCGCGCGATGCCCGGCCGTCCGCGTTCAGCACCCGGTCCACCAGGGCCCGGTGCGCCGCGTACTTCTCGTCCTCTCCCGGCACGGCGCCCACGCTACCGCGCCCGGCCTCCGCGACCGGCCACTTCGGCCCATCCACGCCGGGGCTTGTGGCCGGGGCTCCGTTGCGACAGAACTCGCGGCGTTGTTACAGTTTCCGCTGTACACGTTCTCAGGGCGGGGTGGAATTCCCCACCGGCGGTGATGGCATCCGGTCCGATCCGGAGGCACGAGCCCGCGAGCGCCACGATCTCCGCGGAGGTGGTGGGTCAGCAGATCCCGGTGCGATCCCGGAGCCGACGGTCAGAGTCCGGATGGAAGAGAACGCGGCGCCGGAACACCCGCCTCCGCGGGTCGTTCCTGTTCGCGTTGGCATGCCCTGGGTGACATAGCGAACAGGAGAAAACCATGTCACCCGAATCCTCTCGTATCGCCGTGGTCGCCGCGCGCTGGCACGCCGAGATCGTCGACCGGGCGGTGACGGCCTGCCGCTCCCGGCTCGCCGAGCGCGGCTACACGGATATCGAACTCATCGAGGTGCCCGGCGCCTTCGAGATCCCGTTACAGGTCAAACGTCTGGCCGCCACCGGCCGCTACGCCGCGATCGCCGGCTGCGCGCTGGTGGTGGACGGCGGTATCTACCGGCACGACTTCGTGGCGTCGACCGTGGTGGACGCGCTCATGCGTATCCAGATCGATAGCGACGTACCGGTGTTCTCCGCGGTACTCACCCCGCATCATTTCCACGAGCACGCCGAACATCTCACTTATTTCGGCCGGCACTTCGAGGTCAAGGGCACCGAACTCGCCGATGCCATCGCGACCACTCTCGCCCTGGACCCGGTCCCGGCCTGAGCGCCCGGAGCCGGTGACACCCCCGTCCCCCGGAACGGCACGACAGCCGATACCGGGGGCCGGTGCTCGGCGCGGAACCGGATGCCGCGCTACCGGTGTCCGAATACCGAGGCGATCAGTTCCGCCGCCGCCCGGTTCACCGGCTTCAGCACCCGCCGGTACACGAAGGCGACCGGCCGTGCCACCAGCACCTCCCAGCAGCGCCCGACCGCGCGCAGCACCGGCCGCACCGCATAGCGGTACACGAACGCACACGGCACCACGACCAGGACCCGCACCACCACGGTGGCGCCCCGCCACCCGTAGGCCGCGACCAGCACTCCCGCGGCCCAGCACGGTCGCAGCACCCACCGCCACAGCTGCCGCAACGGCCATTCCACACACCACAACCAGAACCACTGAACGGTCACGGCGACCGCGTACAGCACCGGGCTCAGAATCCACCGCCACACCAGGCCGAGCGCGGGCCGTAGCAGATACCGCCACAGCCAGGCCTCCACCGCATGGCGCAACGGCCGCAACAGCCAGTTCATCAGCAGCGCCCCCAGCGGCGTGAGGATCATCCCCCACAGCACCTGCTGCACCGCCCAGCCCCACAGCACATCCTTCACGAACAGCCACAGCGGGCGGACCACCCAGTACCACAGGAAGCGGCCCACCGGCGACAGCACCGTCTCCAGGAGGAAGACACCCGTCGCGACCACCGCCCGCCCGCACAGTTTCACCCCCTCCCATATCAGCCGCACCGGTACCAGCAGCACGATCGCGAAGACCCGCGCCACCCATTCACCGACCGACGCCCGCTGCCGCGGTTCCCGGGGTTCTTCCGACATCATCGAATCCTCCTCCCGACCGGAATCATCGCATCAGCGCGCGTCGTGTGAACATCGCCGGGCACGCGACCGCGGCATCGCGAATCTGTCGCCGGAGCGGAGTACGCTCGCACGCGTCGGCGTGGCGGTGACCCCAGGAGGTCGGCGGTGGACGTTTTGCTCGGTATCGGAACGCGTAAGGGATTGTTCCTGGCCCGGAGCCGGGACGGCAGATCGAGCTGGGATGTGAGCCCACCGCAGTTCGCCGTCGCCGACGTGAAGGCACTCGCCATCGACACCCGGCGGAAGGTGCCCCGGGTGCTCGCGGGAGTCCTGGACAGTCATTTCGGGCCCACACTGGTGACCAGTGACGATCTCGGCGCGACCTGGAGCGAACCCGACGACGCACCACTGGCCTTTCCCGCCGATACCGAGGCGGCGCTGCAGGGTGTCTGGCAGATCGCGCCCGCCACCGACGCCGAACCGGACGTGGTGTACGCGGGGGTCGAACCGTCGGCGCTGTTCCGCTCCGCCGACGGCGGCCGCACCTTCGACCTGGTGCGCGGCCTGTGGGAGCACCCGCACCGGTCCGAATGGATGCCGGGTGGCGGTGGTCTCGCTCTGCACACGGTTCTGCCCCATCCACGCGACACCCGCCGCCTGGCGGTCGCAGTCTCCACCGGCGGCGTCTATCAGACCGGTGACGGCGGCGCCTCCTGGGAACCCACGAACAAGGGCGTGACCGCCGATTTCATGCCGGGGGAACTGCCGGAGTGGGGGCAATGCGTGCACAAGGTCGCCATGGACGCGCGGACGCCGAGCACCCTCTATCTCCAGAATCACGGCGGGGTCTTCCGCAGTACCGACGACGGTGTGAGCTGGCAGGCGATCGACGGCGGGCTGCCACCCGCCAACTTCGGGTTCCCGATCGTCGCCCACCCGCGGCGCCCGGGCGTGATCTACACCTTCCCGCTGGTCGCGGATATGGACCGGTTCCGGTTCCCACCGGAGGCGACCTGCGCCGTGTACCGCAGCACCGACGGTGGTGAGACCTGGTCCGCGCAGACCGACGGACTCCCGCGGGTACCGTTCTGGGCGGCTGTCATGCGCGACGCCATGTGCGCCGACGACGCGGACCCCGCCGGTATCTACTTCGGCACCCGCAACGGCGAGGTCTACTGCAGCCCCGATGAGGGCGACCACTGGCAGCTGGTCGCCGACCGGCTGCCGGATGTCCTGTGCGTGCGCGCCGCCGTGGTCGGGTGACACCGTGGCCCGCGTACACCTGCCGTCCATGCTCCGGCCCCATATCGGCGGCGCCAAGGAGATCGACGTCGACGGCGGCACGCTCGGCGAGGTCCTGGACACCCTGCGGGAACGGTCGCCCGCGCTGGAGCGCCGGCTGCGCGACGAAAGCGGCGCGCTGCGACGCTATGTGAACTTCTTCGTCGACGGCGACGAATGCCGCACGCTCGACGGTCCCGGGACCCGCGTCGGTCCGGCGACCGAGGTGATGATCATCCCGTCGGTGGCAGGCGGCTGAAACACCTGCCGCCGGGCGGGGCGCGGGGCCGCGCCGTAAGGTCCAAACCGACCGACGAGCAGAACGGAAGTAGTACGCACCATGTCGAAAATCGTGTTGTTCGGGGCCACCGGATACACCGGCCGTCTGATCGCCGAGGCCCTCATCGGCCGGGGCGCCGCACCCGTACTCGCCGCCCGGGACGCCACCGCGGTCGGGAAACTGGCCGCGGATCTCGGCGGTGCGGATACGGCAGTGGCCGACGTGACCGACCCCGCCTCGGTGCGCGCGCTGCTGGGCCGCGGTGACGTCCTGGTGACGACGGTCGGGCCGTTCCTGAAATACGGCGGTCCCGCCCTGGACGCGGCGGTATCGGCGGGGGCCCACTATTTCGATTCGACCGGGGAAGGCCCGTTCATCCGCGGGGTGTTCGACCGGCACGAAGAGGCCGCCGCGGCGGGTTCCTCGTTGCTCACCGCGTTCGGGTTCGACTACGTCCCCGGCAATCTGGCCGCGGCCCTCGCGCTGGCGGAGGCACCGGAAGCCGTCCGGGTCGATATCGGCTACTTCATCACCGACCCCGGCACCAGCGGCGGAACCCGCGCGTCGATGGCCGGGATGCTGTTCGCCGGAGGTTTCGCCCTCCGCGACGGCCGACTCGCCGACGAGCGCACGGGCGCCCGGGTCCGCGCGTTCGATGTGGCGGGCCGCAGGCTCACCGGCGCCTCGGTCCCGGGTTCGGAGCATCTGGCCCTGATCCGTTCCTACCCGCGCCTGCGGGACGCCGGGGTCTACCTCGGTATGCCGGGTATGGCCGCGCAGGGCTTCCGGGCCACGTCCCTGCTGACCGGCGCGGTGGCCCGGGTGGATCCGCTGAAGCGTCTGGCCGAGGGCACGCTGGACCGCCTGGTGCGGGGATCGACCGGCGGTCCGGACGCCGCGTCAAGGGCCCGCACCCGCACCTGGGCGGTCGCGGAGGCGTCCGATACGGCGGGCCGGATCGTGGCATCGGTGACGCTCACCGGCGGCGACCCCTACGATTTCACCGGGGCGATCCTCGCGTGGGGTGCGCAGACCGCGCTCGACGGCGGTCTGCGGGGCACCGGGGCACTCGGGCCGGTCGAGGCGTTCGGCCTGGACGCCCTCACCGCCGGTGCGGCCGCCGCGGGCGTCACGCGCTGAGCATCGACCGGCCGATCCGGTTCGGATCGGTTTCCTGCCGGAGCGGATACCGGCGCGCGCCATCGCCGATTTCCGCCTGACCCGTCCTAGGATCGTCCCACCAGCGGAGATCAGGGAGGTCGGCAATGCTCACGGCCCTCGCCACCGCGGCCGGTGAACCGCTCACGATCACCGAACGCGATATTCCGGAACCCGGCCCGGGCCAGGTCTTGGTGCGCGTCACGGCCTGCGGGGTCTGCCATACCGACCTCGGCCTGCTCCAGGGTAATTGGCCCGGTGCCCCGTTCCCGGTGGTGCCGGGCCACGAGATCACCGGTGTCGTCACCGCCGCGGGCCCCGGCGTGACGTGGCCCGAGACCGGGACCACGGTCGGCGCCCAGTTCCTGGGCGGTTCCTGCCGGCATTGCGACTACTGCGCGCGCGGCGACCAGATCCTGTGCCCCCGCAAACGCATCACCGGCATCTTCATGGACGGTGGATATGCCGAATACGCGGTCCTGGAAGCCGATTTCGTGACACCGCTACCGCCCGGCCTCGACCCGATCGCGGCCGCGCCCCTGATGTGCGCGGGCCTGACCGCGTTCAACAGCCTGCGGCAGGCCGGTATCACGCCCACATCACGGGTCGCGGTCGTCGGCACCGGCGGAGTGGGGGCGCTGGCGATCCGTTACGCCGTCGCCATGGGCGCCCGGGTCGCCGCGGTGGGCCGGTCGAGGCGCGGTGAGGCGTCCGCCCGGGAGCAGGGCGCCGAACTGTTCATCGCCACCCAGGACACCGACCCGGCCGCGGCCCTGCGGAACTGGGACGGTGGCGCGGACCTGATCCTGAACGCCGCCCCGTCCACCTCGGCCGCCGCCGCGACGCTGACCGGCCTGGCGCCGGACGGCACCCTCGTGCTGTGCGGTTACAGTCCCGAAGCACTGGTCCTGCCTCCGCAGCCGATGGTCCTCGACCGGCTGCACATCATGTGCAATCCGTCCGGCTCACCGCACGACGCCCGGGACGCGCTCGCGTTCTCCGCGGCACACGGGATCCTGCCCGATATCACCCCGATCGGCCTGCGCGACGCCAATGCCGCGCTGGACGCCATGGCCGGGGGCGACGCGGGCGGCCGGTCGGTCATCACCTTCGCCTGAGCGATCTATTCCTCGGTCTCGGCGCCGCGGTGGACGACGATCGGGCGATCGGCTCGGTGCAACAGATTCTGGCTGGTGGAACCCAGCAGTGCGCCGCGGAACCGACCCCACCCTTTGCTGCCCACCACCGCCAGCTGGCCGTCTTCCAGGGCGCGCAGCAGTTCGCGGGCCGCCGAGCCGCGCCGGGAGCGTTCCTCGACCGGCACACCGGGGAAGTCCCGGCGGTAGGGGGCGATGATCGTCGACAGTGTCTCCGCCTCGGAACGCGCGACGGCGTCCCAATCGACGACCATCGCCGTCGGGCCGAGCAACTGCAGGGCGGTGGGCACCGAATCTCCGGCGGCGGCGCCGTCGGACCAGGTCCGTACCGCGGTCACCCGGGTGCTCAGCAATTCCGCCCATTCGAATGCCAGTCGGGTCGCGGCCGCCGAGATCGGGCTCCCGTCCGCGCCCACCACTATCGGGCGGCCGTCGGGGACGGGGTTCGCGAGGTCACCACGCCAGACGGCCACCGGGCACTGTGCGTGCGTGACGACGCGCAGGACCGTGGAGCCCAGGATCCAGCGCTCGACCGAGCCGGCCCCGGTCGCACCCAGCACGATCATCGCGGCGCCCTCGGCCGCGGCGAGCAGACCGGCGGCGGGCGCCCGGTCGTCCGCGATCGCCCGCGTCTCGACACCGGGAGCCCACTGCCGCACCGCGCCCACCGCCGAGTCCAGCAACTCCGCGCAGTAGGCCTGCTGCCGTCGCTCCGATTCCGCTGGCGTGAGGGCGATATCGGGCATCGGCCCCGGCGCGGGTGAGGAGTGCACCAGATGGATCGGGAGCCCCAGTCTCTCGGCGAATACCGTCGCCCACCGCGCGGCGGCCAGGGAGGTGTCGGAGCCGTCGACACCGGCCACGATGTGCTGTCCTGAGGCGCTCGGGCGCATACCGTCCCACCTTTCCGTACCGCTACCGCGACCGTCGACCGGTATCGGCGCACGCCGAAGCGCATTTCCGGCCCGTCGACCCGTAGCGCACAGGATAGAAGCACAGCGGCCGGGGGCCGGGCAGACACGCACGGCCACCGAGATACCGGGGCCCGCGTCCGGGCCGGTCTCCCCGCGCCCGACACGCCGATCTGGACGTCACCGGCACGAGGGTTCCGGCAGCCACAGGAGAATTCGTCCGCGGCCGGAACCGCCGCGGCAACGACGATCACCGGAAAGGGGCCCGATCCGTGCCGAAACCGGATACCGAGCGCAGACGGGTGTCGGCCGACGCCGATGCCCGATTGTCCTGGGTGCTCGCCGCGCTGGCCGGACTGATCGGAGCCGCGGCGTTCACCCATACCGCGGGATTCTTCGTCACGTTCATGACGGGCAATACCGAACGCGCGGTCCTCGGCTACTTCCGCGGTGAGCCGGAAATGGCCGCGGCCGCGCTCGCGCTGATCGCGTCGTTCGTCGGCGGCGTGGTGGTCGCGTCGTGGTGCCGTCGACGCTACTGGACCCGGCATCCCCACGGCCCCACGCTGCTCACGACCTTCTGCCTGGCCATCGGGGCGGCCACGGATCTCGTGCTGTACCAGGGAAATCCGGACGATATCGACTTCGTCCCGATCCTGTTCGTAGCCTTCGGCGTGGGCGCCCTCAACACCTCGTTCCTCGCGAACGACGAGGTATCGGTGCCGCTGAGCTATGTGACCGGCACTCTCGTCAAGATGGGACAGGGCCTCGAACGTCACGCCAGTGGAGGCGACTACGCCGACTGGCTCGGCTACTTCCTGCTGTACGCGGCCTTCGCGCTCGGCACGCTCGCGGGCGGATTGCTCGCGCTGGTGGTAGCCGGCTGGGCGATGCTGATCACCGCCACCCTCGTATGTCTCGTGGTCACCGGCTACACGTATCTACATCTGGATCGGCACGGCCCGTTCACCGAGTGAGCAACGGGCACCGGAGGTGCCGAAGCCGGCGCGCACGCGAGGGGAGGCCGCTCACCCCGTCCATCACCGGCGACAGCACCATCCGTTCTCAGAAAACCAAGCCGAGCAGTGCCCATGCCGCACTGACTCCCAGCCCGATGACCGCAGAGCCGAGACCGATTACTGCACTCATGACGTTTCTCTCTTCTCCCGACGAAATGATGGGATCGTTCTCCGGTTAAAGTAATCGCAAAACCGGCGATGCCCTCGTCACCACAGGCTGTGAACGACTTGGATTCCGAACGCAGCGCCGAAAGGGCCACCGCCCGATGTGGAGACCCTTTTTCTGGAGCGTCCACGTCTGCAGACTAACACCTGGAATATGCACCGTCAGGACCCGTCCGGTGAGAAACGATTCAGTGCACGAATACGCGGCACGACCGCGCCGATCACCTATTCCGGGAAAACCACGATATCCGGCCCACGGCCGCATGCGAGCCCGTCACGCCGGATAGGAAAAGCCCTCGGCAGCCGTGTCCGAGTTCTCATGATTGTTAGACACCTCGCCCCGGCAGTAACGAACCGTGCGTCGAATTCGCCGCGAATATCGCATCTTCACACGGTTCCTCCACGATACCCGTAAATGACCATCGAATTGTGATGCCGATCGAATATCGGCGAATCACGCCGATGTCTCCTCGGGATTTGCGCGAATCATTTTCACCAGCGCCTCGTGCAACATGCCCGCCGTTTCACCGGCCCGCTTTCCCCGTAACTCGACCTCCACGAATCCATCGATCAGCGCCCGCGCCGGATCGAGCAGGCCCTGCCCGAGGTTCAGCCCCCCACCCAGTGAACCGGTCATCAGGATCCGCCAGGCCTCTTGGCGCGCCCGGTGGCCGCCCGCCTCGTCCAGCGCCGCGCCGAATGCGCGCACCACCGCCGCGTACACCGGACGAGCGGCGGGATCCGATCGCCGGAACAGCTTTCGTCCCTGGCCCGCCCCGGAATCCGGGGCCGGATCCCCCAGCTCCGACCATGCCAGTGTGATCCACACCCGAGGCGGGGCGGAGTCTCCGGTTTCCACACCTTTGCGGCGCTCGCGCCGCAGCGTGTCCTCGCGCTGTTCGGCGATCTCGATCCCGTAGAGCTCGACCGTGTACTTCGCGAACAGGGTGTCCACCGCGGCGATGATCTCGCTCCCGATATCGGCGTCGACGGAATGGGTATCGAACCCGCGGATCTCCAGGTTGTGCCTGATCGCCATCTCCCGGATGGCCCCGGCCGTACCGGAATTCACCCTGCCGATCATCCGGGCGGCCGCCCGCCCCTCCGCGCCCGATATCGGTTCGGGCTCACCGGGAGGTCGCGAATCGCCCACCAGTCGCAGCGGCACCGCACCGCCGGGTGGTACCGGAGAATCCGGAGGGTCCGGTGCCACCGCGCCGGCCGATGTGATCTCCGGCTCGGCGAGCAACAGTAATCCGGGCCGCCGAACCTCCGAAACCGCTTCCTCTCGCTGAGCTTCCGCAGCTTCCGCAGCCTCGACCGCCTCGGGTGGCGAGGGCGGATCCGGCCGACCGGGCTCCGCTGAAAAATGCCGCGGTACGGGATCCGCCGGCGCCGGTCGCCCAGGCGGCCCATCAGCGGCCCCGGCGGCTTCCGCGGGCGAGCGGTCGACCGTATCCGCGGGACCGGCCACACCGGTACCCCACGCTTCGGCGGGCACGGATTCCGCGCCCGGCAAGACCGGCGACCCCACCGGCGACACTCCCGGCCCGGCCGCGGCACCGATCCCGAGCGTCGCATCACTGTCCGGTCCCCCGCGCCGCCGCTCCCCCGCCCCGGCGGACAACAACCCGAACTCCGAAACCCGCGGCGGCCGCCGGGTCTCGTGCACCGGCCCACCGGACACCACCGGACGCTCCGGCCCGGCCGGCACCTCGGCAGCCGGTCGTCGCTCCGGCCCGGCCGGCACCTCGGCAGCCGGTCGTCGCTCCGGCCCGGGCGGCACCTCGGGAGCCGGTCGTCGCTCTGAACCGGCGACCGCCCCGGGCGGGACGTCTGCCCGTGGTTGCGGGAGCGGCCGGGGCGGAGCCGGCCGCGGTACCGCCGGCAGCTCTCGCCCGGCGTCTTCGACCACCGGCTCCCGGTCCCGCGACTTTCCATCGACCGGTGCGGCGCCGGCCACCGCGGACGGCTCCGGCCCGGTTCCGGCGCCGCGTGTGGGCGCCCCCGAACCGACGATCGGCCGCGCCTCGGGTATCCGGAGGACGGTCGCGTTCTCCGGAACCCGTGCGGACGAAGCAGAATCGGCCGTCTCGGCCACCCGCGGCCGTCCGGCACCGGCCGCGCCGCCCCGCTTCCGCGACCACGGCGTACCCGCCCGCGTACCGGCAGTAGTACCGGCGGCCTCACCACCCACGTCGACCCGGGCGGCTGAGCGGGCCACAGCGGCCACAGCCTGTCCGCCGGCCTCTTCGGCCGAGGCCACCGCGGCCCGCAGTTCCGCCGTGACCCGGGACGCCTCCGCGATCAACTGCTCCATGGTCGATACCAGGGCACGCAGTTCGCTCACGTCTATTCTCGGGGTCCGGCTCACCGATCTCTCCGCTTGTCGTCGCAGCAGCAGGCCGGACCATCATCAGCCCGGCCGATACCCACGGTAGGACTCACACTGACACAACCACCAGTCTGATCTGTCCGCGTTCGCCGCGCGAGCTGCGAGAACTCTCCTGGATGGGAAGTCCGTGGCCGCTGCCCACCGCCGGTTCCCGGGCCGATGCGACACCTTGCCGCCCCGGCCCCCCGAACAGTAAAATGTGACCCGCATCACTCTTGTGGTCCGGGGCGCGCGGCGCGGCGCGAAGATCCATCGCACGCACCCCGGTGTGCGTTCCCGGCGAAACCCGATCGATCCGAAACGGGGGAAGCGACACCGAGGAGCGCGAATCATGTCCGGCTTGGTACGCAAGAACTTCGAGTCACCCGAGGAGACCCGCAGATTCGAGGCGGGCAAGGGCAGACTCGATCTGGTCAACCTCGACGCCGGCCCGGTGGGGCGGGCGATATTCGAGCCCGGCTGGAAATGGTCCGAACATGTCAAACCGATCGCACAGACCGATAGTTGCCAGGCCGCGCACGCGGGTTATTGCGTTTCGGGGCACATGATGGTGGTCATGGACGACGGGGAGAAACAAGAGTTCGGGCCCGGGGATTTCATGAGTGTCCCGCCCGGGCACGACGCCTGGATAGTCGGCGACGAACCCTGCGTGATGATCGACTGGCAGGGGTTCGCCGACTACGCCAAACCCTGACCGGACTCTCTGTTCACCGCCGCAGCAACTGGGTCAGCAATTGCCCGCCCTCCTCCAGTGACATATGCGGGAGGTACGCGCGGCCGACGGCGATCCCGATGGCCGGTAATGCGGCGGGATCGGGGAACACCATGTACATCGGCCGGTGCCGGGGCTGGAATTTGGCCTTGAAGGCCAGCAGCGACCGGAATCCGTAGACCGGTTCGAGGGTACGGCCGAGCAGATCGAGCATGGCGTCGAGCGCACCGCGATCCAAATCGGATTCGCCGGGATCGCCGCCGGCCAGCGGTGCACCGGACAGACTGAGGAATTCGAGCCCTTCCTCCTCGGCGGACAACGCCGCCGACGCGATCAGGAACTCCATCGACGCCCGGAACCCGTCGGAGCGGCGGCGCATGAAATCCAGGGTCAGGCCCACCGGTGCGCCGTCTCGGAAGACCGGCAGCCAGGAGGTCACCGCGTGAACGTGGTCGTCCGCGTCCACGGCCAGCAACAACCGGACCTCCGGATCACGCAGTTCGGCGAGCCCGCCGAGGGTGAAACCCATTTCCGGCAGCCCCTTGTCGGCCGCCCATTCCTCGGAGATGTCCACGATCTGCTCGGTGACCGACAGCGGCGCCTGGGCGAACGTCGTCCAGCGGGCTTCGATCCCTTCCTTGCCGGCCCGGTTCAGGGCGGTCCGCACATCCTGGAATTTCTTGCCCTTGAAGGCCAGACCCTCCAATTCGACCAGGGTCTCCTCGGCCACGCGCAGGCAGCTCCAGCCGTGTTCCCGGGCCAGCGCCGCGGTGTCGTCGCCGACCGAGTAGAAGCAGGGGGTCCAGCCGTTGCCCAGGCAATAGGCCGCGAACTCGTCGACCGCGCCGGTGAGCCCCCCGCGGTCGCCGATCGGGTCGGTGACCGTCAGCGCGACACCGGAGTGCAGGCGGTAGGCCACCGCGTGCCGGCCGTCCGCGGTGAACCAGTACCTGTTGCCCGCCCAGGTGGCCATCCACGACAGCGATCCGCCACCGGGATCGTGCAGCAGTTCCCGCACCCGGCGCTCGCCACCGAGGTCGTATCCCGACGGCGGAGCGCGGAAGCTGCGCAGCATCAGTACGCAGAAGACGATCCACACCAGGACGCCGATCCATTCGAACACCAGGGTGGCCGCGGCGGTGAGCGGAAGCACCGGCGGTTCGAAGAGCTGGAGATACACCGGCGGGAGCAGCCGCAGCGGCGCATCCCGCAACAGGGTGCCGATACCGGGTTCCCGGTCGAAACCCTCGCCCAGCAGCGTCCCCGTGACGAGGTACGCCACCAACGCGACCCCGGCCGCGGCGAACGCGCCCTGCCAGACCCGGCGATATGTTCCGCGCGGAGCCCGGACGTCGAACAGCCGCCGGGTGAGCAGCAGCAGGAGCAGAACCGCCAGTAGAGCGAGCAGTGGTGCGAATTCCATATATACCGAGCTGTGCCGGTGGACACCGTAGAGCAGCGAACGCGTCTGGTCCTGTCCGGTGATCCGGACGACGACACCCGCGGCGGCGACAGCGATGAGCACCGCGTGCCCGCCCACCGAGAGCAGCCACGCCGCGCGCCGCCCGCGGCGCAACCCCTCGGCGCCGACCAGCAGTACCACCGACGGCATCAGATTCATCATCAGCGGGCCGAAGCCGGACAGACCGAGAGCCCTCTGCCCGCGGCGGCATTCGCCGTGCAGGGCCGGATCGGCACAGATATCGACCAGTTCGCGTGCACTGTAGGGGACCTGATCGAACAATTCCCGCAGGGACGACAGCGGCCCGATGGCATGCGGCGAGAACACCGCGAGGATCGGACCGGCGACACTGGCTGCCAGGACGAGGGCGACCAGGGTACGGCGCTCGCGGATGGTGCCGCCGAGCGCCGGGCGGCGGGCGGCGCGCCCGAACAGCACCGGGCCCAGGAGCAGCCCGGCCACCGCCACCGACAACCGCGTCACATCCTGCAGATGGCCCGCGAACAGCGCGGCGGTCACGAGCACCACCAGCAGCAGGGTGCGGATCCGGCGGCGCCACAGCGTGTGCATGCCGGCGGTGGCGGCGAGCAGCGCGCCGAGAACCCACGGCAGCGGTTCCTCGGTCACATGCCCGTGCAGTTCCAGGCCCCACGAGTTCGGCACCGCCGACGCCAACCGGGCCGCCACCAGCGCCAGGGCCGCACCCGCGCCCTGCGCCACGAATACCGCGATCGCGAACCGGCCACTGCCGATCCGCTGTTCGACCGGTACCGCGATCAGCAGCACGAACAAACTCGACAGCAGGTAGTCGCCGAATCCGGAGGCGAACAGGCCCGACGTCCACAGGGTCCACACATGCCCCTCGGTGAAGGTCCGGATCCCTAGCGAGACATTCGACGCCAGTTCCGGTGCGGGACCGCTGCGCCACGCGCCGGTCGCCACGGCGAGAACCCAGATGACCACCAGCAGGCCCAGGGTCACGGGCGCGCGGGCGGCTCCGGAGACGAGGCGGGTCGTCATGACGCGTCGAGGCCGAGTCGGTGGCCGAGCCACGGCATCTCCTTCTCGAGGCCGGCGGACCACACGGCGAAACTGTGCGCCCCGGGCAATTCGGTGAGGTGGACATCCATACCCGCGGCCCGGGCCGCGGCGGTCAGCTGTTCCATACCGTGCCGGTATTCGGCGTCGTCCAGGCCCACCACGAACGCACCGGCGGAATCGGGATAGCGATGACGGGCCAGCAGATCGGCGGGATTGTTGCGCGCGAAGGCCGCGGCGTCGCCGCCGAACGCCGCGCGCAACGTCGACTCCCGGTCGCCGAGAGTGGGCTCCGGCTGACCCGACATGTCGAGGAAGGTCGGATAGACCTCGGGGTGGGTGGTGGCCAGTTGCAGCGCGCATGTACCGCCGTAGGACAACCCGCCTACGGCCCACGCGCGCGGGTCCGGGTCGGCTGTCAGGTGGGTGCGCACCCACTGTGGCACGTCGACGGCCAGATAGGTGGCGGCGTTGCCGAGCCGCGAATCGACGCACAGCGGGTTGCCCAGCCGGCTGCCGGTGCCGTCGGCCAGTACGACGATGGGCGCCAGCCCGCGGTGGCCGGCCGCGTACTCGTCCATGATCTCGGTGAGCCGGCCGCCGACGAGCCAGTCGTCGGTACTGCCGGGTTGCCCGGCGAGCAGTACGAGGACGGGCAGGGCGGGGCGCGGGTCGGCGAAGTACGCGGGCGGCAGGTAGATCCGCGCCTCGCGCGCGGAGAATCGGGAAACCGCACCCGGTATGGCGGTTTTCGTCACCGCGCCGGTCTCCGGCAGATCGCCGGATGGTACCCAATCCCCGGGCCGCGGTGCGGGAGTGCCGGGATCCGGGGCCAGCGAAGCGTCGAACGGCACCGTCCGGTAGGCGCTGAGCCCCACGACCTCACGCACCGTCGGATACGCGTCGTATATCGCGTTGATTCCCCCGGCCGCGGCGAGCACGACCGCGGTCGCGGCCGCGAGGAGCCCGGCCGCGACCGCCGGACGCGACCGGTCGCGCCGACGTGCGAACCACCGGCCGGCCAGCAGCGCGACCGCGAGCACAGCCGCGCCCGACCAGAGGTAGACGCTGCGCGGCAGCGGGTCGGGAAACGGCCGCCACACCTTGTCGATGAGCACGGCGGCCACGACTACGGTCACCAGCGCGACCAGGATCGCGGTGACGATCCCGGCAACCAGCCAGCGGCGGCCGCGCCGGGCCGCCAGCACGGCCGATCCCACCGCCGCGACCAGGACGAACACACCCACCGCCGCCGTGGTGGTCACGCGCAGGTCGAGTATCGCCTCGACGGGCCCGGTCCACGGCATGACACCCAGTATGCAAGCGCGCCGCGCCCGTAACCATGATCGACACCGGCGTCCCGCCGCCCGACGGTGCCGCGACCCGCCCGGCCGCGACCCGGAAAGCCCGCCGCCCCTGGCGTGGCACCCACGACTCGCACTAGGCTCCGAATGACACGTCATTCCACTAATGACAATCCGTTCCCGGATGCCGGACCCGAAGGAGAGAACCATGCCGCTGGCCCGACCCGGGAGGACGAGCCCGCCACCGCGCCACTCGATCACCGGCACCCGCCTGCCATGCGGTCCGTTCCCGGCGGTGTTCTCGTGACCCGGCGGGCCCTGGTCATCGGCTGCGGCGGGACCATCGGCGGCGCCTGGGCGGTCGCCGCCCTCGCGGCCCTGCGCGAGCAACTGGCGTGGGACCCGCGCGAGGCCGATGTCCTGCAGGGCACCTCCGCGGGGGCCGAGCTGGTCACCCTGCTGGCCGGCGGCTACCGCGTCGAGGACCTGGTGGATATGCATACCGGCCGCACCGAGGACCCGTTGCTGCGGCGGCATATCGCCGCGGCTCCCCGTGGTATCCCGCCTGTCCCCCTGCCGTTCCCGCTCGCGCCCGCCGGCCTGTTCTCCGCCCGCGGTGGGCATGCCCGTGTCACCGCCGTCGCACCACGCGGACGCGGTGACGCCCGATGGCTACAGCGCCTGGCCGACTCCGTCGCCGGCCCCGACGGCCGGTTACCGCATCCCGGCGCCCGGCTGGTCGCCTATGACCCCCGGCGCGGCGAACGCGTCGTATTCGGTGCCCCCGGCGCGCCGCCCGCGACGGCCGGTGAGGCGCTGCGCGCGTCCTGGGCGGTACCCGCGTGGATGCCGCCCGTAACGATCGGCGGACGGGTGTTCGTGGATGGCGGCGCCGCCTCCACCGCGTCGGTCGATCTGATCGGCCCGGGCGAAGCCGACGAAATCTATGTGATCGCGCCGATGGCCTCGGCGGCCGGGGTCCGCGCACCGGGTCCGGGCGGGCTGGGCGAACAATGGTTACTGCGTACGCCCATGTCGGCGGTGTTCCGGCGCGAGGTCGAGCGGGCCCGGGCGGGCAGGCGGACCGTCGTCGCGATAACACCGGGCACCGCCGATATGCGCGGGCTCGGCTGGAATTTCATGAAGCGCGGGCACCGTCGCGCCGCCTTCGACGCCGCCA
This sequence comes from Nocardia sp. NPDC003345, assembly GCF_053589395.1. Taxonomy (NCBI): domain Bacteria; kingdom Bacillati; phylum Actinomycetota; class Actinomycetes; order Mycobacteriales; family Nocardiaceae; genus Nocardia; species Nocardia sp. NPDC003345. The sequence goes on along the minus strand of NZ_JBSFRU010000027.1, from coordinate 2,523 downwards.
CGGCGCACGCACCGGACGCGGTCGCCCGGGCGCTGGCCGGCGTTTCCGGTTAACCGGGCGCCCGCGCACACCGAATCTCCACAACTTGGTACCGGTTCTCTCCACACGCGGTGGATAGGCTCGCCGACCATGGAACAGAACGCGGCAGTCGGGGGAGGTACGGCGCGGAGGATCCTGGTGGTGGACGATGAGCCGACCATCGCGGAATCCGTAGCGGCGCGCCTCCGGGCCGAGGGCTTCACGGTCGATACGGCCCACGACGGTCCCGCCGCGGTGGCGGCCGCGGGCGTCTTCGCACCCGATCTCGTCGTCCTCGATGTGATGCTGCCCGGCTACGACGGGCTGGAGGTGTGCCGCCGTATCCAGGCCGACCGTTCGATTCCGGTGCTGATGCTCACCGCGCGGACCGACGAAACCGATCAGCTCATCGGTCTGGGTGTGGGCGCCGACGACTATCTGACCAAGCCCTTCTCGCTGCGGGTGCTCACCGCCCGGGTCCACGCGCTGCTGCGCCGCGTCGATCGCGCCGGGCAGGGCAACGGCGCGATCACCGTGGTCGGCGATCTCCGCATCGATGCCGATCAGCGCAGGGTCTGGCGGGCCGGGGCCGAAGCGCAGCTGACCCCACTGGAATTCGACCTGCTCGCCCGGCTGGCCCGGCGACCCCGCGCGGTACTCGCGCGTGAACGCCTGCTCGAGGAGGTGTGGGACTGGGCCGATGCCGCCGGCACCAGGGCGGTCGACAGCCATATCAAGGCATTGCGGCGCAAACTCGGCGCCGATCTGATCCGGACCGTCCACGGTGTCGGTTACGCCCTGGAGCCCCGATGACGCGCTCCACGTCCGCCCGGCCCGGTTCCGCGGCCCCCGATCCCGGCCTCGTATCCGGCCTGCGGCGGATAACGCATCGGGTGGCGGCGGTGTTACCGCGACCGCTGGACCGGATCCGCTCCCTCAAACTCAAACTGGCCATCCTGATGACCTTCGCGGGTGGTCTCGCCTTCGGCTGGTTCCGCCTGCGGATCGGCTGGCTGCCCCCGGCGACCACCCTGGCCGCCATGCTCATCGCGCTCGTATCCTCCCAGTTCCTGGCACACGGCATCACCATGCCGCTGCGTGAGATGACCGCCGCGGCCCGGCGGATGGCGCGCGGCGACTACAGCACCCGGGTCCGTGCGTCCTCCCGTGACGAAGTGGGCCAGCTGGCCGAGGCGTTCAACCGGATGGCCGCCGACCTGGCCGCGGCGGACCGCCAACGCCGCGACCTCATCGCCAATGTCTCGCACGAATTGCGCACACCGATCACCGCGTTGAACGCCGTCCTGGAGAATCTGGTGGACGGGGTGTCCGAACCCGATCCGAAGACACTGGAGACCGCCCTCGCCCAGACCGAACGGCTGGGCCGGCTGGTCTCCGAACTCCTCGATCTGTCCAGTATCGAGGCGGGCGCGGTGCCACTGGAGCGGGAGGAATTCGATATCGCCGCGCTCTTCGCCGAGGTGACCGCCGAGGGCGAGGTCATGACGGCGGCGCTGGGCCGCGGTATCCGGTTCCGCAGCGAAACCGACCCGCCGGGCGCCACCGTCTACGCCGATCGCGCCCGGCTCCATCAGGTGCTGGTGAATCTCCTCGACAATGCGGCCCGGCACGGGCCCACCGGCGGTGAGGTGCGGCTGCGGGCCCACCTCGCGGATGGCGACCTCGTTGTCGATGTCGAGGACGACGGTCCCGGTATCCCGCCCGAACAGCGCGAACACATCTTCGACCGTTTCACCCGCGGCGGGCGCACCGACGGCGGCGGCACCGGGCTGGGCCTGGCCATCGCCCGCTGGGTGATCGACCTGCATCACGGTTCCATCGCCGTGACCGACCCCGGCTCACGGATCCGCGTCGTCCTTCCCGCCACCCGGACACCCGAGCTCTGACCTTCCCGCTCACCCACCCGGAAGCCGCTCGGCCCCGGGCGATTCCGCACACCCTCAGGAGCGACACCATGCCCAGACGACCCGTCCCGGACGACACCGCGCCCAGCCCTCCCGCACCGGAACCGGCGGACACCGCCACCCCCGCCGAGGCCCTGAAACCGGAGAACACCTCCGACTCCGCCACGACCACGAAACCGGCGCCCACGCGAACTCCCGCGCCGCCCCGCTCGCGGCGCCTGCCGTACACGCCCGGCGCCCTGCCCGCGGCGGGTATCGCCGGTGTGGTCGCGGCGGCCGCCGTCCCCGTGGACCGCCCCGGAATCGGCTGGTTGCTGGCGGGTTCCGCGGCGGCGGGCGCGATAGTGGTGGTCCGCCGTCGCGCACAGCGGCCGCCGGGCCCCGAGCAGCAGCGACCGGGCGGGGCGGCCCGGAATCGAGAACGGCTGTTCTGGTCGGTCGCGGCTCTGGCGCTGCTGGCGGTCGGCACCTTCCGCGCCGCCGGCTGGTTGTTCGCGCTGTGTGTGGCCGCCGCGGCCGTGGCCGGATCACTCGCGGTGGTGGATCGGCGCGCGGGCCCCTTCGCTGTGCGGCCGGTCGC